>JABDKS010000128.1 GCA_013002105.1 Pirellulaceae bacterium
GCATCCGCCTTGGGGAACTCGACCGCCAAAGGATGCGACGCCGGCGAATCACATCGGATCACGCAGTGCGATTCGCATCGCCATCGTCCCGCCACTGCGGTAACCAGCCAACACAATCCGCGATGTGTGAATGGAGTAACGATCGCTCACTTCGTCGATCGCACAAAGTACTTTTTCGTGCGTTGCGTCAATCGCCGCTGCGCTATTATGCCATTCGAATTGGTGACCGACGGAATCAATTGCGCGCGTGCCGCGAATCCCAGTCGCTAAATAGTTTCGCGTACTCACGTGTGGCATCACGTGGTCAATCTGGTTCTCGTTGAACCCGTCACTGTGCAACCAAACAATCAGCGGATACTGATAGTTCGACTCGTAATGCATCGGAACAAAAAAAGATTGTGGCGATTGATAGTTGGATCGGGCACTTTGTAGTTCGAACCCGCCGTCGCGTTGGCCACAATTAAAGAAAGGTTCATCTTCGGTGTCCCGCCTGTCTTCGCCTTTCTTTTGATCTGCCGGCGATGACGTAGACTTTTGCCATGACGAAGGCTGCCACGACATGGAAGGATGAAATCGACTCATATGATCGTAGATTTGGAAATGAATGGCTTCTGAATAAAACGTCGATGAATTCATCGACGACCGAATCTACCACGCCTAATGGTGTGCTGAGTCCTGCTTGCCGTGCAAAACAGAACCAGCAACTTTCCGCTTTTAAGTGCTTCCTGCAGTGTTCTATTTTGAAAACGTACGCGTCGATGACTACTGATGTCAACGCTGAAGCTTTGTTAGAGAGCGCGAAAAAAAATTTTCCTTGCTATCGCTCCGCTACAGTCTGCCAAGACGGACGGGCGGCAAAAAAACGGCGTCGATTGATGGCCTTGACAAACGCCGCTGGTTACAAAACAAGAGCGGCGGAATCCCGCCGATCAATTGCGGACGTTGCCGCCAAAAGATCGCGTTGCCATGCCGCAAAAATCGCCTTCATCAACCACCACCAGCGATGCGTCCCAAAGCGATGCAGGTGCTATCGGCGAAATGTTTCACGCTCGGTTGCTTGCAGCGATCGATTGCCGGGTTACCAATCAGCTCGATCGCTCTGTAACAGGGGAAAATCGACTACAACAAATCCGCCACGGTATCGCGTTCGCCACGCAGTTCATCGACGGTTGCTTTCAGCTTGGCCTGGGCAAAATCGTTGTGTTCGATCCCTTCGACGATACTCCAGGTGTCACCATTGCTGGTTAGCGGGAAACTGCTAATCAAACCTTCGTCGACGCCGTAGCTACCATCACTGCAAACCGCTGCGCTAAAGCTTTGGCCCTTGGGCGTTGGATTGGCGATCGCCTTGATGTTGTCAATGATGCCATTGGCAGCCGACGCTGCACTGGATGCTCCGCGGGCTTCGATAATGGCCGCCCCCCGCTTCTGCACCGTGCTAATGAAATCGTTCTGCAACCATTGAGTATCCGTAATGACTTCTGGAACCGGTTTGCCAGCAATCTTTGCGTTATAGAAGTCTGGATATTGAGTGGCGGAATGATTTCCCCAAATCGTCATGTTTTGAACGTCAGCAACCGGCACACCGGCTTTCCCGGCAATCTGCGATGTGGCGCGATTTTGATCCAACATGGTCATCGCGTACCAACGATCTCGCGGAATGTCCTTGGCGTTGTTCATCGCGATCAGACAGTTGGTGTTGCAGGGATTCCCCACGACCAATACGCGAACGTCCGATGCAGCGGCTTCTTGTATCGCTTGGCCTGTGCTCGTAAAAATCGGTCCGTTGATTTTGATCAGGTCGCCACGCTCCATGCCCTTTTTGCGGGGGACGCTGCCGACACACAAGACGTAATTACAATCACGAAATCCGTCAGCAAGATGATCGGTGTCTGCTTTGACCACGCCGGCGAGCGTTGGGAAGGCACAGTCGTCCAGTTCCATATGCACGCCGTCAAGTGCTCCGAGCGCGGGTGGGATTTCTACAAAGTGCAAAATCACGGGCTGATCCGGTCCAAAAACTTGGCCCGAGGCAATCCGGAAGACCAGGGCATAGCCGATTTGACCAGCGGCCCCTGTTACAGCGATACGAATCGGAGCAGTCATAGATCTTTAACGGGGTTGATTGGCTTGGTGGACACGTGAATCACGACGTTTCACAAGTCGCCTATCGTCTCCCTCCTGCGCGCCGGGTCAAGTGCCCTTATTTACAGACGCCTCGCACGGACGTTTCGGACCTCATCGATTCAACTGAAATACAGCCGGCAAAAAACGCCCAGGTCACAGATCGTCGCAGGGTCCAGATCGCAAATCGTCCAAACGATCCGCCAAGCCGCCAAACAAGCTCAGCTTGAATCGGGCGGCAGATCCAATTGCGACGCTTCACGTTGGCGACGCTTTTGCCGCACATCGCGATCCTCTCCCGAATTC
>JABDKS010000142.1 GCA_013002105.1 Pirellulaceae bacterium
GTGCTTGGAATCGGCAAAATTTCCAGCAAGGAACGCGCTGTACTCGATCAAATCAAGAGTGCACTTGCGCACTGATCGATAAGTCGCAGCGAGAGAAGAATTGGAAACGATGAAGCGGCTGCTGAAAGTCGTATTTCGCGGAGCGGTTGGGAATTTGTTTACAGTCGCCACATGAGTGTCATCGTTTGCTCCGCAACCGGTCCGGTAACGGACGCTGCTTTCGCGAAGTGAAAGGCGACCATGTAAGTTCACAGCCTCGGAGCGAAATCCTGCGAAGCAAATTTGTGACTCCAAATTTGAGACATCGCTACTGCCGACGTGCCGGTGATCGCGGTATCGTGATCTCAAAACTTGCTCCGCTCGGACTCTGAATGCTGCGAATGGTTCCTCCGTGCGCTTCGACAATCCGACGAGCGATAGCCATGCCGAGACCCGTACCCTTGGTCTTGGTCGTGTAAAAAGCATCGAAAATTCGCAAGTGCTGTTCCGCCGTCAGACCCGGACCGTTGTCTCGATAGCTGACGCAGATTGCCGGCGACGGGCCTTCGTTTACGGCGCGGCAACCGATGTTGATCGAAACCGGATCGGTACAAGCCGACAAAGAGTTTTCGATTAGATTTCGAAAGACTTGCTCGAGACGAAAAGTATCGATCCGGGATTCCAGGTCGATCCCATCAAGATCTTCCGTTAATTTCGCTGCCCGTCCCGACCTCACAGCTTCCAGATGCGTCCAGGCTTGGCGCCAAGTTGCGGCCAGGTTGCTGTTCGACCAGTCCAATAGAATCGGCGCCGCGTAACCGCGCAATTCTTCGAACAGGTGATTTAAGTCTTCCTTGGCACGAATGATCCGATCCAAATCTTTCCGCGCTTCGGAAGTTTCGTCCAGTTCCAGTTCCAACATATCGGAACTCGCCTGAATTCTTTGCAAGGCATTCCGGCTTTCGTGGGCAATTCCGGACAACATCTGTCCCATCGCAGCCAACCGTTCTGCTTGGACCAATTGCTTTTGGACCCGTTTGGTTTCAGTGACATCCAACAGCGATCCCGACAGTCGGGTGGCGATGCCGGCGTCGTCCCGCGCGATATGGGCTCGATCCAAAATATCTGCGTAGCTGCCATCAGGAAGACGCAGCCGATAGTCTTCGCCCCACGTATGCTTGTCACTGACAATCGCAGCCGCGATGGATTCGGTCACCCTTGCTTGATCATCTGGATGCAAGCGACGATGCCAGGACAAAAACACCGCTTCATCCTGATCACCAAATTTTTCGGCGTACCGATTGTTCCACGAGACGTCCCCAGAGATCAGATCGCAGTCGTAGATGATCGTTTGCGAGGCATCCAAGACAAGCGACAGTCGCTGCTGACTCTCGAACGCGTTGGCTTCTGCCTTTTTGCGGTCACTGATATCGCGAACAATGCCGGTAAACATGCGCCGATCGGCTAGCTGCAATTCGCTGACCGCCAGGTCCATTGGAAACGTCGTGCCGTCCTTGCGCAGGCCTTCGACTTCACGGCCAATGCCGATAATTTTTTTGGTTCCCGTGCGTAGGTAGTTAGCGACGTAGCGGTCATGCTGTGATCGATAAGGTTCCGGCATCAGCATGTTGATGTTGTTGCCGATGACTTCATGGGATTCATACCCAAAAATGGTTTCGACCGCCGGATTCACAAATCGCACGATGGCATCGGCATCGATCGTGATAATGCCGTCAACCGCCGTCTCGACAATTGCGCGAGTCTGGGCTTCATACATTTCCTCCGCCGCATGTAAATCTTCGACATCAAAGCTGATCCCGAACCACTGATCATCGTCTTGGTCTCTACGGACACGGAGGGCGCGGATCAGATGCCAGTGATAATTGCCCGACCGCATTCGATACCGAACCTCCATCTGGAACTCGTTTCGATCGTCCAATCTTGGGCCAATTGATTCCAACAATCTGGCCCTGTCATCCGGATGCACGATCTCAAGCCACCCCATTCCCTGGCTTTGTTCGATCGTTTGGCCGATCATTTGGTGCCACTTTTCATTCAGGTAAAAGGCATGCCCATTGGTTTGCGCAAACCAGACCATCGACGGTATGGCATCGACCAGACGATGAAAAAACTCTTCTCCAAAAGTACGTCGGTATTCGTCGCGTTCAGGGCTCACGTTGCTCGCGTTCGTTTCGGGTCAACAAGTTAACGAAGTAGATTTGCCGGACGGGCTCTGTAGCGTAGCCGAAAGTTCGTCGCCCATGCACCGCACAGAACCACGTGGTCCCGATTCCACCCGTTGTTTGACAAGCTTTCAACGCTGCCCCTGTTTGCTGGAATCAGTTTAGCCTCCGGTCTGCTGGTTCCATCCATCGTAGACATGGGAACCGGCAGCCACCGACAGATGGAACGAGCGGCTTCGCTTGCGCGCAATGAATTGCGGAATCGATCGTGTTCTGACATCCGTTGTAGATTCCCAATCGTCTGGTCGGCCGAAATGGTATGATTGATTCATGCCGGTAAGCTACTTCCATCACACACTCTCAACAGTTCTTTTCCCTCGGAACAAGTTCAGGCTTTGACGAACAGCAATGTACGAAGAGAACACGAAACCTCTACCCGGTGGCGACGCGTCGTCCATCTTTGCGCAGCAGTTCGCCGGGTTCAAGGACGATCGTCCGGTTCAGTCTGTCACACCGGAGACGGTGGTTCGGTTAGAAG
>JABDKS010000155.1 GCA_013002105.1 Pirellulaceae bacterium
GCCGAATGGCACTTACTTCACTCTCCCGCTGGCGGGAGAGTCGGTCTCTCAGGACCGGAGAGGGCGGCTTGTTTTGTTTGATCTTTCGTTTTTGCGCCAAGAACCCTCCCCGGCCGCTACGGCGTCCGACCCTCCCGCCGCGCGGGAGGGTGAATCAGAAATGTAAAGTAAGTGCCATTGGGCTATCGCCCAACGGCTAATGAAATGTGGCGATGCCTAGCCAATGTCAACCGTGTGACTGTGAGGGTGATGGATGATCGCACGAGCTGTACTCGTCGCCGCTGTCGTGCTTTGCCTTGGGTTGGCAGCGCTGGTGGTTACCTCGCGTCGCATTGCAGGTCCACATGAGGGCGCCACGGCAGAGTCGTCTGTTCAACGCGGGAAGTTTTATTGCGTGCTCCCGAATTGGTTGCCGTCAGTAAATTCGACGATAAAGATAACGCTCGTCGATGACTTGATACGTTGTCGCAAGATTGCCGCACGCAGACAGAGCGACGCACTTGGTTCGACGAACTCGACCGTGTCAGGGGTGATCGCCACCTCACCGCCAGCTTGTGTTCGACATTTGATACAGTTCAGAGTTGAAAACTCAGTCAGGACTGCTTGCCTTTTCTCAGTCAAGAGCTGACTTGTTAGGCCAGGTTTTCGTCAACCCGCGCTCAGAGGTCTAGAATATTTGTGCGTGTAAACCAAGTCGCCACATCGCGATTGATACCGTTATCCAACTGATGACCCAATTACTTACAACCATTCCGGTTGACTTCAACCATCATTCGAATCGTGGCGGACGCGTTGCGTTTCGTGAATGGGCGTCGACCACGCCATCCGACACCTTCTCAGCTGAACCGGTGTTTCGATACGGGCGTTCCTTTGCGGAATCGTTGGCACAGTTACGTACTCTGGCAGCGTCGCAACCCGATGTCTTTCTTTGCAACATCGTTGGGTACTCATCCGTGCTGACGTCCCGATCTACCTTCGACATGACGACGGATCTGGCTTTCTCCTACGATGGGATGGAGGCTCTGATCGATGCTCCGAATGTCACGGGTTATTTTGTTGACGATGACCTACTGGCGGATGCCCTGGAGCCGTTACGCGGTTGGCAGGTGATCTGCGGGGAGTACTCATTTGATGATTCGTCGACCGAAGCCGGTCTGACCGAGGTCTCGCTCTTGCCATCAGCCAGCACCAACTTCAATGCAGAGGGCACGATGCACTGTTGCTTGACGGATCCTGCACAATTCGCATCGAATTGGCGAAACATTACCTTTCCAACGTATTTCCTTCCACCTTCGATCTCATTGGACTTCGCCCTCGTTGTGGAGCGTTTTCGACACGAGAGGTTGTCAGACTATTTATTGCGGAAATCGATTTCCTTCGTCACGATGGGTGAATGTCACATGGATGATGATATCGCGGTCTCGTGCCTTACCTCGGCATTCAAATTCCCGGAAACGTTGCGATGTTTTATCCGCTAGTGAATGAATTATGCGACGAGCGACCATGCGTTCGCGTCGGGTTGTTGCTGACGCTGCGGACTTGTCCTCGAGAATCAGTGATTGTTGCCCACTCACGTTGAATGTGTGATTCAATCACGCCGCATCTAGGAACTTTGCAATGTTGATCATCGCACAGGTTGGCATCGGCGGCGGTGCGGCGGTCGTGATCGGAATAATCATCGTCGTGGTGGTACCGGTCGTCTATACAGCAGCGTGGTTCGGACTACCGGTGATCCTGCGTCTCTTTTGGGACCTGATTCGACGTCGCGACCTGATGACTGAACTGAAGGCCGATCAGGATATGAATGGAAGACTTTTTACAAAACGTGATGAACCAGGCAGACGCACGACTCAAGATCGACGATAGCGACTGGCGACCGTCGACTTGAGGTGGCCATTTTTTCGCTGATGCTTTCGAACAAACAAACGTATCATTCATCAGATTTGTGGGTCCGTATTCGCTTTTGCGTCCACTGGGTGTTGATTCCAGAGGGCGATCGCGGTTGGAGACTCTTTTTTGTTGAGAACGTTACTGACGCCAACAGCGTCAATTCGATGGTTCTTGGTCAGCCCCTGGTGACCGAAGTACACGACCCCGGCTTGCGGCCCTTAGTGATTTCGCGACAACCGACTACTGGGGGCTTGCCCCGGAAACAAATGACACGTCGTTGAATTGATCGCGGATCTGGAATCCCACGCTGGGGTCGACCATCACCGCGGTTGCCAAATGACACGCGTGGGCGCCGCTGGACAAGTACTGATGCACATCCGCTGCGGACGAGATTCCACCGACGCCAATAAGTCGCGTCGACAGTCCACGGCTGTCGATCACCGATCGAAAACGACGAACCTGATCGGTCGATTCGTTCAAAATGGCTTGTCCGCAGATCCCACGTTGTTGTCTGTCAAAAAGCCATCGGTCGCCGTCGCGAACACGTGTCGCTAGGCTGTTGGTCATCGCAATGGCGTCGACCGTATCGCCCAACGCATCAACCAGTTGCTCGGTATCGGACACGGATGAAACGTGCCCAATTTTGATAATCAACGGTGTTGTGCCAATCGCTGCACGGATGCGTTGGGCAACCAATCGTGCCGGATCAGGAGATTGATACAGTTGCCCGTCGCAGGTGGCAACGTTCGGGCAAGAAAAGTTTGTTTCGATGCAGTCGGCTCCGCTGTTGACTGCCCACCGTGCGCAGCTTGCGTAATCGTCAGCTAATTCATCGATCCCCCATCC
>JABDKS010000175.1 GCA_013002105.1 Pirellulaceae bacterium
CCGGATTTCCGATTGCCATCGATCGCTTCGGCTACGTCCCAGTTCGTTTGTGAAAAGTCGGCGACTGGATCCTGCAACGCAATTGATTGCACTTTGGAGTCAATTTTCGATTCGCAAGTCAACTCGCTGAGAATGACGTTGGACCGTTTTTCGTCACCACGACCCGGCCCCTTTCCAGGAATCGAGTCATCAATGAGCAAATCAACTTTGATTGCCGTGATGGTCGTGTCGCGGCGAGCAATCGTAAATCGATGTTCGACCGTGTCCGGGACGGTTCCCGAAAGGAGCACGGCACCGTCGTCCTGGATCTCGAAGTCCTCGCCGCCTGTCGTTTCAAACGCGATTGGCTTGACAGTTTGCCACTGAGCGGAATTGGAAATCTTGTCACGCAGGGCGTCGAGCCACGGTTGGAAATCCGAGTCGGACTGTTTCACGATCTCTTGCCGGTCCGAATGGAGCGTCTCAATCTCGCGGGTCAATCGTTCGTATCGTTCTTGCTGGGCGGGATCCATGGGTAGGTCCATCGTCGGACCATAAAAGTCCCACGTGACGCCCGATGTATTCTTCACTTCCAACGGCGTGTTGTTGAAGTACGCGAAAAGTTTGTAGTAGTCCTTCTGTGTGAATGGATCATATTTATGATCGTGGCATTGAGCACATTCGAGTGTTGTGCCAAGAAATACCGTGGCGGTCGTGTTCACTCGGTCGACGATCTGGTTAGTGCGGTTGGCTTCTGGATGGACACCGGCTTCGACATTGCATGTCGTCATGCGGTGAAAACCCGTCGCAATCATCTGGTCCGTCGTCGGATTGGGGCGCAAGTCGCCAGCAAGCTGATCGATCACGAAATCGTTGAAAGGTAGATCGTCGTTGAAAGAGCGGATCACCCAGTCGCGATAAGCCCAATTGTCACGAATCTGATCCGCTTGAAATCCGTTGCTGTCGGCATAACGCGCCAGGTCCAGCCACGGCACTGCCCAGCGTTCGCCGTAGTGTTGTGATCGAAGTAAACGGTCGACCACTTTTTCGTAAGCATCGGGTGCAGGGTCGTTGACAAAGCCGTGGACGTCCGCCGGTGTCGGCGGCAGCCCGATGAGCGCAAGACTAACGCGGCGAATGAGTCGAGCCCGGTCGATTGGATCCGATGGACGGAGACCCCGGCGTTTTAACCGACTTTGAATAAATTGATCGATCGGAGATGTCGCCGTGTCACTTGCGTTGGGAGTGGCTGGTCGAACGATCGGTTCGTACGCCCAGTGATTTGCTTCGGCCAATTCATCTGGCCACGGTGCACCATCGTTGATCCAACGTCGAAGTGTATCGATTTCGCCCTTGGAGAGTCGTTGTCCGTCCAACGGCATGATATCACCCAACTCCGGATCAACCAGCCGCTGAATAAGCAGGCTCTCGTCGGCAACGTGCTTGACGACAATTGAATTCGATTCATCTCCTATCGCTGTATCGCGTTGATTCAGTTGCAATCCTGCTTCCTGATTCTTGGAACCGTGACAGCGATAGCAATGTCGACGCAAAATCGGCTGTACGTCGTCGGCGAACGTAACGCCTACACGATCCGGCGATGTCGCCCCGTCAGCCATCAAAACGTGCGAGCTGAAACAGAGTCCAGCGAGCAAAAAAAGAAGTCGCATTGCGAGAGGCGGGAGGTTGGGGGTGGGTGCGGATGAAAGTTTTCACGGACGAAAGGCATCACGCAGATTTGGTAGAGAAACCGATCGGCGTTTCGCTGACCGCCTGCCTTTCGAGATGTATCAAAGCGACACGCGAACCTCCAGTGATAGATCGGCTCCTGAACCATTGTAACCGATTGATTGTTGGTGTCCGAAGCTACCGTTTCCCCCCGATCGATTTGCCCTACCGCATCCGAAAATCTGCGTTCATTGGCCCCAATACGTGTGGGCGTCTGCCTAGAATTGTCATCTGGCACCTACGATCCGAGGGGAAACGAACATGAATCACGACCTACCGCCCGAAGGCCGACTGTCACGGCGCAACTGTCTGAAATCCACTGCCGCCGCCGGTGGGGCGATCGTACCGGCCGCGCTGGCTTCCCGCGCCTTCGCGGCCGGCTCGGACGAGATCAAAGTTGGATTGATTGGTTGCGGTGGCCGTGGCTCGGGGGCCGCGGCACATGCCATGTCGACGGGCAAGAATGTCAAAATCACGGCGATGGCGGATGCTTTTGAGGATCGACTCGAAAGCAGCCGCAGTTCCCTGGCACGAGGCAAAGCGGGCTCGGCAAAGGTGGAATCAGGATCGGGATTCGGCCAACTTTTTGACGTACCACAAGACCGTCGATACGTCGGGCTCGATGCCTACCGAAAGATCATCGATTCGGATGTCGATTTGGTGATCTTGACAGGTCCTCCGGGTTACCGACCGCTGCACTACGAATACGCGGTCAATGCGGGCAAACATGTCTTCATGGAGAAACCCCTGGCGACGGACGCTCACGGCGTGCGGCGCATTTTGGCAGCGAACGAAACGGCGATGCAAAAGAACTTGAAAGTCGGCGTCGGTCTGCAACGGCATCATCAAGCGAGTTATCAGGAAGCGATTCGCAGGATTCACGCCGGAGAGATTGGCGATGTCGTTTCCATGCGGTGTTTCTGGAACGGTGGTCCGCCGGCTAAGACGGCGATTCCACGAGACGGCATGACCGAATTGGAATATCAGGTTCGTAATTGGTATTTCTTTGATTGGCTAAGTGGCGATCACATTTGCGAACAACACATCCACAATTTGGATATCTGCAATTGGGTCAAAGGCGACCATCCCATCTCGGCAGTCGGGATGGGCGGACGCCAAGTACGCACCGACAAGCGATTCGGAAACATTTACGATCATCATGCCGTCGTCTACGAGTACGAAGATGGAACGAAGATGCAAAGTTACTGTCGACAAATGCGCGGCTGCAAAAATCTGGTCGCCGAAGAAATCGATTGCAGCACGGGTCGCGCGGAACTGGGCACCGGACGTTGTTCCCTGACCAATCGAGGGCAAGTGATCTGGCAAACGCCCCGAAAGCGTCCCCAGGGTTACATCAGTCCGTACCAGGTCGAATGGAATGCATTGATCGATTCGATTCTGAACAATCGGGCACACAACGAAGTCGAATATGGTGCGACAAGTACGATGACGGCCATCTTGGGTCGACTGGCGACCTATTCGGGACAAGAAATCTCTTGGGAGGATGCGTACAAGTCCGAAAAAGTTCTCACCACGGATGCGGAGTCTTGGGACGCGGAAGCACCGATCAAGCCGCTTTCGGACGGATCCTACCGCGTGGCAATCCCCGGCGTTACGAAGGTGTTGTGATGCAACGACGAGACTTCCTAGTCACCGCGACATCACTGGCCGCGATATCGATGGTGGACGTTGGAACCGCTAAAGCAACTCCGGCGAATCGGTTCACGTTGAACTACGCGCCACACTTTGGCATGTTCAGGGAATCGGCTGGCGAGGATTTCATTGACCAGTTGCGATTCGCTGCTGACCATGGTTTCCATGCCTGGGAAGACAACCCGATGAAAGATCGTGAAGTCGCCCAACAGGAACGCATCGCAAACGAGATGCAACGCCTGGGGATGTCGATGGGTGTGGTGTCAGCGATGAAGGGGATCTGGAAGTCCGTCAGCTTTGCCGGCGACGATCAGGCTGCACGGGAACAAGTGCTCGATGCGATGACCGCCATCGTTGACGTTGCCAAACGCGTGCACGCGAAATATTTGACGGTCGTTTGCGGGTTGTCAGACCCGAAACTGCCGATCGGATATCAAACAGCTAACTGTGTTGATTTGCTCAAGCGATGCTGCGACATCGTCGAGCCAAACGGCCTGGTGATGGTATTGGAACCGCTCAATCGCAAACAGAATCATCCTGGTGTGTTTTTGGCGGAGTCACCGCATGCCTTTCAAATTTGCCGCGCCGTCGGACGACCATCATGCAAGATGTTGTATGACATCTATCATCAGCAAATTACCGAAGGCAACTTGATCGTGAATATCGATCGATGTTGGGATGAGATTGCTTACATTCAGTGCGCCGATAACCCGGGCCGGAAGGAACCTGGAACCGGCGAGATACACTACCAGAACGTTTTCGCACACATTTATGGCAAGGGATACCAATGCATCGTTGGGATGGAGCACGGTAATTCGATCAAAGGGATCGACGGCGAACAAGCTATTATCGCTGCCTATCGAAACGTCGACCCGGTTCCACAACTGCCAAGCTAACGCAGCAGGTTCGCGTCACGATCGCAAGATGGCAAGCAGTATTACAATCCGCGTGTCAGCAACCGGGGTGTTGGTATTACGGCTCGCGCAACGCGTTTCGACTAACCAGGTAACTACGGTTTCCTCTTGTCACATAAACGGCGTCTTCGTCCAACCGCTCGCAAAGGTCGACGAGGAATTCGATGAGCCGGTCAAACTCTTGCTCGTGATTGAACGATACTTCAAAGCGTTCCATCACATCGTGCACTAAGGAATCCGCCTGATCGACCCAATAGCCTTTGACCGGGGTTGGCGACTGCGTGTAGGCTCGATATCGGTGCATCAAAAACTCGTGGATCGATGACCGGGCCGTCTGGGTTCCCTGGTAAAAACGCGTGTCGTCCAGTTTGTGAGATGGTATGTAAAAAACTGTCATCGCACCGAGTGCGTGAAGATGGGGCGAACTCTTTGTACTCATCTGCGAATCTCCGATTTTCAGGTAGGACGGCCATCAGAACGATTGGCAGTTCGATTGCCCACCCCATAACACCAGGGAGCCAGGCCATTACAATTGGTTTCCAACCATCTGTCGTCTAATCGTCCCGGGCCAACGTCCATGCCAGAAATCGAACTCGAACGCGCATCGGCCACTGTCTTGGATTTGGCTGAACACATGAATCGGCTGCGAAACGACGCCGAGTCATTTCGTGAGTCGTTTTTGACGGGCGACCGTGGCTATTTCAGTCCAACCGAAGACGAACAGGTGACCCATTTGTGGGTGTCGTATCATCAAGCACGGAATGCGTTGCTGGAATTGATTCATTCGATTCGATCTTCTGTAGGCGAACCGACACGCGAGACCGTCGGTGAATTTTTGACGGCGTACGCGGCCACGGTGGTATTGATCGACGCGGCACGAACACTGCGCGACTTGTTCGGAAGCGATGTGATCGTTCGCCGAAAATTGAACGAATCGTATGATTTGTTTGGAATCGCCGAAGGCAGTTTCGATTTGGTCCAGATGTCATTGACCGATCCGACCAATGCCTTGGCGATCAGGCGAGGTAATGAATTTTTTGACGCGCACCTGCTGGATCTACATACCCTGGCCGATAGCAATGAGACCTACCAGAATCTGCTAGGGGTGATCGATTTCATTGGCGAACGATTGCGAGTGGGCCATCGCCGATACATCCGTGCGCGAGCGCATGATCGCACCAAGCACGTTGTCGACGCGGTCATCCAATCTGGCTTTGTGCGCGCGGTCTATGCAATTCAGGAATGGGGTGGACGGGTCGTTGGCCGCGTCAGTACATCGCTCAGTCATGTGCCGCAGTTGCCAGTGACTATCTGCGAAGAGTTAAAACAGATCATTCGGCCCGGCGATGTTTTTATTACCCGCAAGGAGTTCGCGGCGACCAACTATTTTTTGCCCGGTTATTGGCCGCATGCGGTGTTTTACATTGGAGATGGTGAAGTTGTCGAAGCGCAGGCGGATGGCGTTCGACGGCGGACGCTGGATTCGCCGTTCGGCAATGACGCGATTTGTGTCATTCGCCCCAATTTGGACGCGGTGCTGATCGAAGAGGCGATCACGCGGGCCAAATCGCATGTCGGTAAGCCATACGATTTCGATTTCGATTTCACGCGAGGCGACAGATTGGTTTGCACCGAAGTTGTCTACCGAAGCTATGAAGGACTCGGTGGGACGACATTCAAACTGTCCCGACGGGCCGGACGTGAAACGCTGTCAGCAGAAGATCTGTTGCGGATGTCGATGAAGAACGTGACGTTTGGGCAAGTTGCGGTTTTCTGTCCAGAGCGTGCGAACCGAATCTTGACCGCCACTGAGATGGCAGACGTGCTGTTGTCGACGGTGGCTCCATAGGACGGGTTAAGAGCGGTGCATTCTTATTCGCGGCGTGGTATCATCCGGGCGACGTGCCTTGTCCGCTCCCTCGCTGCCGCTGTTGAAACGGAGACACCCGCCATGAGTCGAACAGTTTTCTTACCGATCGTTTTGTCTGCCATTGGCATAATCGCCTCGATAACCGGGTGTGGGAAATCGACAACGGATGTTAGCACCAGCGTCGATACAGGCTCAACAGCGACTATCGCGGAGGAGTCATCCAATACGACCGCCGGCGAGTCCAACGTGGTGCCGGAGACTCCGATCGAGAAAGAGGAAGTCGTGTCCAACTACGAAGACTCTGTTTTGCGTCACGCGGTATTCTTTAAGTTCAAGGATGAATCGACGCCGGAGGAAATAAAGGGAGTCGTCGATGCATTTGTCGCGTTACCGACCAAAGTTCCCGAGATCATCGATTTCCAGTGGGGCACAAACAACAGTCCGGAAGGTTTGGACGATGGTTTCACGCACTGCTTTTTGCTGACGTTTGCCGACGAGATGGGACGTTCGGTCTATCTGCCCCACCCAGCACACAAGGCATTCGGTGACGTATTGCGACCGCACATGGCCGACGTATTCGTGATCGACTACTGGGGAAAAGCCGGCGATTCGGGAATCGACAAAGAACTCAAACACGCCGTGTTCTTTCAGTTCAAGGACGACGCGTCGGCCGAGGATATCGAGAAAGTCGAAGAGGCGTTCGCTGCGTTACCGGAGAAGATTGACGCGATCAAAGCGTTCGAGTGGGGAAAAAACAATAGCCCCGAAAAGCATGACGACGGTTTCACCCACTGCTTCATGGTCACGTTCGCGTCCGAAAAAGACCGCGAAACCTACCTCCCCCATCCCGAACACTTGAAATTTGTCGAACTGCTCAAGCCATCTCTGGAAAAGCCACGTGTGCTCGATTTCTGGGAGGGCGAGTGACCGCTCAGGGCTTCCACGGCATGGCGTTGGTCAACTTACCGGTTCGCAGGTTACCGATCCAAGTGGGTTCCTTCGCGTCCGTCTTGGGTGACTGATAGGCGATTCTTAGCGTGAGTTTATCCGGCACGTTTCGTGCACACAAAATCGAACCGGCCAGGTTATCGTCATCGGCGATCACTGCCCAATGAATCAGCTTGGCGGCGTCCGCGTCGCGGCCCACAACAAGTGTGATTGAGTTGGCGCTCGTTTGGATGACATCGATTTCTTTCAACGAATCGCCTGGGTTTTGCTTCTGGCGAATACTGATCCCGTTCGCGGTCGGCCATAGCCCGACTCGTACCGTCCCCACATCGACGGCAATGCGAGTTTGTGGATCCGTGTTGGAATTCAGATTCGTATCGATGGCGACATAAGCACCAGACGCCAGCCGAATTCTTTTTGCTTGCAGGGTTGTGCTACGTTGCTGGGCACCTGATGCGATGATGAACAACTTGTCGTCGCCTACTCGATGCTTTCCAGCGCCGTTGGGTTTATTGAAATGTTCGGTCAGGGGTGTTTTGAAAACGTTTTTCTTCACCAGCCCTTTCGTCCAATTCCCCGGAATCTTCACCTTTGCGGCCGTCATGATCGGAGACGCCGTCGCGTCAGGGGTGTCTTTCAGGTCGTCCAGCGGATTTTTGAAACCGCTTGCGGCCAGTTTGCTGCCCAGACCCGTCTTGCCATGCATTCTTGCCTGTGCGGCTTTCGACATCCGTTTGCGTGGTCCAGGTGCCGGTCTGTTGGCGGATTGCTGCTGAAATCCTGCGCCACTGAAAGCAGCGGTGGAACCGGCACTATTGCTGCCACTGACTTCCGCGGCACGGCGTCCACCATTTCGATTGACAAACCAAAACACGCCGACCGCAAACAGCAACAAAGAGGCGGACAACGCGTGGTACTTGTACACGTCCCAAGTCGATTTCTGCTTACGTGATCGACCCTGCGTGGTGCCGGCTGGCTGGGTTCCCGATCGTTTCGCGGCTCGCGGCCGTTTCGCGGCGCTGCTGTCGGCCGCGTCAAGCTGAATGCTTAATCCCGGTGCACCTACTGCGGTTGCTGCACCTGCTGCAGTTGCTGCACTTTCTTCAACGTCGTTATCGTCTTCGTCGGGAGTCGACAGCCACGTGTCGTACTCGGATTTGGATTCGGCGTTCAGCAAGGTACGCCGTGCTAAGGCGACTTCCTGCATCAGTTTTTGAATCTCTTTTCGATTCGGGCCCGCTGCGATTTGGTGCAGGTAGGCGGTACGTTTTTTGGCGCCCTCGTCGATCGCGTTCACGTCGTCGGTGAATTCATCGACTCCCAACAACAAGTAGTAATTGGGCGGGCAATATTCGGGCGGGATCTCGAGCCACCGCGTGTATCGTTCGAGTGATTCCGACGGGTCATCCATTTTCTTCGGCAGGTTTTTGTAGCATCGAAAAGGTCGCGAAGTAGGTAGCGGGGAATCGATTCCCCAAAACGCGACGCCATTGATTCTAGCCAAGATCGACCGCGTAAGGGGCGCGGTATTAGCGGGGTGTCACTTTCGGCCAGTAAATGGCAGGTACAGCGGTTCGGGCGGGAGGCCCAATTGGGGTAAGCGTCCCGGAATCACGGGATCGACTGATGGTTGTTCCGGCTGATAGCAGTGCCAACTAAAGACTTGGCTCACTCGGTGTAGCGCCGCCGAACTGCTGGTTAACTTGTTCAATCAATTCATTCATCCGCGTAAACCAGGGTTCCGCGCCTGGCTTGATGGACGTCTTCATTCGCGTCAGTAATCGCTGCAATTCTGCGACACGCTGGCCTTTTAGCGTTTGGTCGGGTGTTGCACGCGCGATCAGCCACTTGCACTGTGCGAGGTGAAACTGACATTTCATCAGTCGCTCGGTGTTCTTTGCATCGGCATTATCCGAAAACCGGATGCCGTGCAGAGTCGTGACAAGTTTGTTCCAACCCCAAATGGGTGAATCGGTCGGTCCGTCGACCGCATCGGTCAGCGACAACGGATCGTTCGCGTCGATCGCCGACTGTTGCAATGCCTCGGCGGCTTCGATTTGCAGCCCAAACGCGTTGGGAGTCTGTTCGAGAATATCGCCGAGCGATACGATTGCCTCGTCCAATCGACCGGCGCCGCGCAGGAGTTGTGCGTGACGCAGCAACGCACCTTGTCGCGAAGATTCCGGGAAGTCGTCGCGCGACATGGCCAGTTCGTACGCCGCTGCGGCTTTTTGAAAGCACAGTTGTTTCAAATTCGCGTCGGCAGCCCGTGGTGCCAATTTGCTCCACGATTCGCCCAACCACATGATGTTCGACGCGGTCAAAGTCGAATTCTGTTGTTTCAGCGGCTCTATCAGGTCTGCCAAATTGGAGAGCTGATCACGTGTAATGATCGACTGTTGGGACAACTGATCGATGTAATCTGTGGCCACGCTGAGAAACAGCCTGCCGAGGTCCGCAGAATGCTCTTCCCCCAATTTAGACGCAAGTTCCATCAGCGTCTCGTTAGCACCGGTACCATCGTTTAACTGCGTGCGAATTGAAAAGAGGGTTTCGTAGACCAATCGTAAAAACGAGACGCTGACCTTTACCGTATCGCCTGATCCATCGATCGAGATCGATTCGGTCACTGGCATTGGTTTGCCGGTCAACCACTGCTGGGCAGCTTGTAACTTGCCGGCACTTAATTCGATCCGCGCGAGATTCAGCTTAGCAACCAACACATTCTGTGTCGGTTCGGATTGTTTCTCAGTCAACGATTTGACACCTTGACTGAGGAAGTTGCGTGCTTGCGATAGAATCTGATTGTTTCGCGTCTTTTGCTGTGCGCTTGGATTCTCGTTTTCAGCAGCTTGAATGCGATACTCAGCCCACAAAGCGGATCCGGCTGCCAATTGCGAAGTCGCATAATGGGGCGAAGTTTTGGGTATCAATCGATAGACGGAGGCGGCCTTGAATGGATGACCAAACTTATCGTACAGCTGGGCTAGATTCAGCCGGATTGGGTCGAGTTGTGGATCCTCAGGCCACCGTTTGGCGAACACATCCACGATCGATCGCATCCGATCCAGTTCGCCGACTTGCTCGGGCAGCCCCCAATGATTCTGATTGGCCTCTTGAGTAGCCGCCAGTGCGATCATGATGGCGTTCTTGGTCGATGCCTCTTTCTTGTCACCCCAACGCCCGACTGCTTCGCCCAAAACGCTAGCTTCGGGCAACCGACCGGCGCGAAAATAACAGTACGCAAGCATGTACCGCAATGAATCGAGTTGATCGTTTGTCTTCTGCTTGCTTCCGATCGCTAGCGTCGCTTGGAGTTGTCCGATCGCTTTACCAAGTTGCTCGTGATAGGCAGCGTTGTCGTCCGATTGGGCGGATTCGGCTTCAAGTTTTTTGGCGTTTTCGTAGGAATCATAGGCCTCTTGATAGGCACGCGCGAACGTCAGGCCGCGGGACTCCGAGGCGATGATCGGGACGATCGGTCGGGCCGGTTTCGCGGGCGGCAAGGCTTGTTTGCTGGGAGGCGCAAACTGTGTTGCACGTGGCGGCGGTGGCGATCTATCCACTCTGCCTGGATCGCGCGAAGGACTTGCCGCGGCGGCGGGATCGTTCACTGTCGGTTCGTTCGCGATCAAAACATTGGTGTTCATTTCCGCGTCAACGTCATCGCCGGAACCTTGCGTTGAATCAGGTAGCTGGGCGGAGGACGTCGACGGACCACTTGGTTCTACGATTTCGCCATTCGCATCGTCGGAGGCATCGGATGCGGCGATGGCAATGTCACCACCGATGGGCGGGATCGTGACTGCCTGGCGTGGTTTTTGGGCGACCTTCTGCTTTGTCAGCATTCCCGCCTGTCGCAATGCGAACATCGTGACCGAAAACAGCAACAGCAAAACGACGAAGCCGATTCCGAAAAGTGCAATGGGGGAGCGTTTCTTTTTTCGTTGTGTCGTTTCGTCGTGGTCGGATGGCTCGCTCGGTCTTTGCCGCCGCGGCGCGTGGGAGCCGACCTCGTCTGCACCGTTCTGAACTTTAACGGCGACAACCTTTTTGGCCTCATTGACCTGTGCGGCAAAGACGCACCCGCAATCACACTGAGAATCCACACCCAGGTCGCTGCGGGTGACCACAAAGGGACTCGAACACTCTGGACAAGTGATCAATCGTTCGCCTTTTGCGAGCGCGGCTTTTGGATCGGACGCTGTCGACGTGGCCACTGCAAGGGCATCGGCAGCGGACTCGCCGCGACTCGAAACTGGCGCTCGCAAAACGACAGTCGGAACCGTCAATTGAGCGCCACACTCACATTCAACGACCTCTCCGGCCCCATCGCTATCGACGACGTATTCGCCGTCACACTGCGAACAAAATACCGGGATCTCGTTAAAGCCAGCAACGTCAGCGGCGAACAGTGTCGAACCACATTCGCATTCGAAAACCATTCCGACGTCGTCATCGTCCAATTCGTAAAGGGTACGGCACGTCGGACATTGCCCATGATGACTCATACGGACCACTCCCAGCGGCGTCGATTGACGTCATCGTGAGCGACTGGGCACGTCATGTTGGGAACTTCAAGAAAGGAAACTCGGGCAATACCTGCGAGCGGATAGCCAAATCTTACCCTGTCGGCGATGGCATCCCAACGCATCGGAAGTCAGACTGTCCAATGCCGCCTACTTTTTACCAGCGCCCAACGTAATCCCCCATACGCCGTCACGTTTGTTGTTTCGTTTGCGTGGGTTGCGTTGCGCCAGAGCCGCTGCGCCGGGCGCCACGCCGACGTCTTTGTAGTTGCCGCCATGTGCCTTCGCCAACCGCGCGAATTCTTTAGCATTCTGTGGCGAAACTTCCATTCCACGCGTGTGTAGCGTCGCTTTCGTGCGCGGTTTACCGGCAAAATACTTTGACGCACCGTCGGTAAACGCACCGTCGCCCAGCACATAGATCACATCCGGATCCATATTGAACGCCGCCTGGATGGCTTCTTTGCCATTTGTCTTGAGACACAATTGGACCGTACCGAGCCACTGAAACATTTGCTGCTTGTGCGTGTCTGTGGCATAAACCAACTGGGTCACCGGATTGGGATACATCATCCCATACGCGGTGTCGCTGTAAAAAATCACATAAAACCGTTGTTTCTTATTCAACGCATTGACGGCGATCACCAATTCGTTCAAAGCCGTTTCGAATCGACCCCGGGTCATGGAGTTGGAGTTGTCGATGACAAATACGTAATCGTTCGCGGTGCTTTGCGTGCCGA
This sequence comes from Pirellulaceae bacterium, assembly GCA_013002105.1. The sequence continues at coordinate 12,362 of JABDKS010000175.1, forward strand.
AAACGCTGGATGCTTTCTTGGAGACTTTTTTGCCGGTGCCGGAATCCTGGGAGACCACCGACGGCGGCTTGATCGCGTCACCACTGATCGCCGCCATAAAATCCGGGGCGGTCACCGCATCGGTCATCGCCATTTCGACTTCTTGTGATTCCGGCGGCGGGTCATTTTCTTCGACCTCGGTTGGGTCGGTAACCTCGACGTCGGGTTCGATCACGACCTCTTGCACGATATCGCGTGAAGCAGGAGACGCGGTCAACAGCAGGCCCTTTTCTTCGTTGTCGTTGACCATCATCAAACTGGCCAACAACAAAAAGATTGCTACGTGTATGGCAATGCTGATTCCGTGGCTACCGAGTTGCCGCTCTAGATAGGCCCGTCGAGATTCCAGCCACTGCCGCAGGAAGACCTTGTACCAATCCCATCCTTCGGCCTCCTCTAACTCCTGCTCTCTCGCGAGGCGTAATTCTTCGGCCTCGATCTCCGCCTGGCTCAGTCCGCTAAACAGCAAAACTTCATCGTTGACGTCAGCGTCGTCCACCGTCTCGATTGGAGGCTGTAGTGAAGCAGCTGGCCTGGCACGTGTTGCCAATCGAGGCGGTGTGTTGGCAGAACCAGGCGCGACAGCGGTGCGTTCCTGCTCCAACAAATCTTGGTACCCACTCGCTCTCGCCGCTTCGACGTCACTGAGCGGAATTTCGAACAGGTGCTGATCGTTGCCAACGATGGTCAAGCCACGTTCAAGCGGCCGATAAAATCCATCTTGCGTTGCGCTCGCAAGGTCCGCCGCGCTGATGCGAAAAAACTCATGCCCATTAGAGACTGTTACCGTGCTCAACTTCGTTACTCCTTGTCACCGTCGGAGGAGAGTTTCTTACCGCGACTCTTCCAGTCGCCTTTCTTTTTCGGTGCCACCGCATCGGTCGTGACGATTGCGGGCGCGTCGACCTTTTTAGATTTTCCACCCAACCCCATAAGCTGCGAAAAGTCGGGTTCACCCGGTTTGGCACTGATTTTTGCGCCACCTGCGGCTTCGCCTAAGTTCAGTTGAGGAGCACCAGCGGCGGGAGGTGTTTTGGCACCGGGTGGTTTTGGTTGTGCCTTGGGCTTGGAAGCCACCTTTGGCTTGGCTGCGGCCTTTGGTTTGACTGCCGCCTTCGGTTGCGTTTGTGGGACAGCTACGGGTTTTGGAGCTGGCTTGGCAGTGGGAGGCGTGGCGGACGCCGACACATTGGGTGGCGTACCAAGGGGTGGTGTCCCGATCGACGGCGAGGTGTTCGCCGCAGCGCTGTCGGCTGATTTGACACTGGCGACTTTGGGATTCATTACCTTGGGCTTGGTCGCAGGCAAT
>JABDKS010000200.1 GCA_013002105.1 Pirellulaceae bacterium
AGATGGGACTGATCAACTTTTCGCTGAAGAACCGATTTGCGGTGTTGGCCGTCACGGTAGCACTCTGTTTGTTGGGTGCGGCTGTGATTCCAGGAATCACGATCGACATTCTGCCGGATTTCAAAAAGCCGGTCGTGGTGAGCTTCTTTTCCTATCCAGGTCTGCCGACGATGGACATGGAAAAGTCGGTCAGTTCTCGGGTCGAACGTGCGTTGACATTAGCCGGAAAGATCGAACACCAAGAGTCACGCACGGTACCAGGTGCAGCAGTCATCAAAGTTTTCTTTCAGCCCGGTGCGGATCCCAGTTCGGCGATGAACGACATCGTCAATTTGGAAGCGAGTGATATGTTTCACTTGCCGCCTGGGATCGAATGGCCGTTCACGCTGCGCAGCGAACCGGCCAACCTGCCGGTTGTGCTCGCGGCAATCTCGGGCGAGGGACTTAGCGAACAAGAACTGTACAGCATCGGTTACTACGCCGTTCGCAATAAAATGGGCGGGCTCAAGGGTGTGCAAATCCCGCATCCCTTCGGCGGCAAGTTTCGTCAGATGATGATCTACGTCGATCCGGCAAAGCTGCAGGCACATCAGCTTAGTGCCAAGGATGTTGTTGACGCGATGCGCAAGTCGAACCTTGTGCTGGCCGCGGGCACGGCGCGGATGGGTGGCACCGATTATCAAATCCACCCGCTCAATACGCTCCCGACAACCCAAGAAATCGAAGCGATCGTCGTCGCTGTCCGCAACGACCGGCCGATCTTCATTCGTGATCTCGGTCGCGTCGTCGATGATGCGGCTCTGCAATACAACGTTGTCCGTGTCAATGGTAAACGTAGCGTCTATTGTCCGCTCCTGCGTGAGCCCGGCGAAAACACCATTGCCGTGGTCGACCGGATCTATGAAGGAATCGCCGCGGAGATTCCCAAGATGAAACAGCGCGGCGATATTCCCGCAGCAACGGAAGTCACGTTGGTCTCTGATCAATCAAATTACATCCGCACCGCGATGTCCAACCTGTATCGACAGGTCGGCTTGGGGGCTCTGTTGGTTGCCGTGGTCGTGACGGTCTTCTTGCGTCGATTCTTACCAACATTGATCATCGTGGCGATCATCTTGTTGGCGATCTTGATCGGCACATTGGGTTTTGCGTTCACCGATCAAACAATCAATGTCATGACCTTGGGTGGTATCGCGTTGGCAATCGGAACGGTGGTCGACGCCGGCATTGTGGTCGTCGAAAACATCATTCGCCACAGTCGGATGGGTAAAGCACCGTTGGACGCTGCGCGTGACGGGACCGCCGAGGTCTCCGGTGCGATCCTGGCGGGTACCGCGACGACCCTGGCCGTGTTTTTGCCCGCCGTTTTTCTAACCGGCATGATCAAGTATCTGTTCACGCCGCTGTCGCTGGCCGCAACCTTTACGATTGGCGCCTCTTATGTCCTTGCATTGACCGTCGTGCCGGCGTTCTGCGCGACGTTTGTACGCGATCGCGTTCGCGCGTCTGGAAGTCCGACCGCGGACGATGGGGCAATGGACAGTGGCGTCAAGGCACGTGGCCCTTACGGTCGGTTCATGGCTGCCGCGCTAAAGATTCCCGCGTTGACCGCCATATTCGTCGTCGCAACCGTGGGCGCTTCATTTTTGTTGTGGCCGTTGATTGGATCCGAACTGTTTCCCGAAGTTGATGCCGGTACATTCGAATTGCGGATCAAGACCCTGCCGGGAACCGACCTGCTGGAAACCGAAAAGCTGGTCGCCAATATCGAACAGACCATCAAGACAGTCATTCCTGAAGAACAAATTGAAACGCTGATTTCCAATATCGGTTTGCCGGTCGGCAAGGGTGCGGGATTTTCCACCGTACTAAGTTCCAATTCAGGACCAGACACCGCGTACATCATCGTGAATTTGAAACAGCAGGGGCGTCGCACGGATACCACAACCTACATCACTCAACTGCGCAGCAAGCTAGCTGATGAATATCCACTGCAACAGTTTCTGTTTGTTTCCGGCGGCATCGTTAATCTCGCGCTCAACGAAGGCGTGCCCGTTCCGATCAGCGTGCAGATTTCGGCGGGCACACTCGCCCAGTGCCGTGACAACGCCGAACGGGTCGTGAAAGCTGTTCGCCAGATCCCTGGCACGGCAGACGTTCAAATCGCTCAGTCGCTGGACTATCCGCAGTTGGATGTTCAAGTCGATCGAACGAGGGCCAAGTACCTGGGTGTGGATCAAGAGGAGGTCGCACAAACAATTCTGACGGCACTCGGCTCCAGCGTGGGTTACTCGCCGACGATTTGGATCGATCCAAAATCAGGCGTCGATTTTTTCATGGGCGTGCAATACGAAACGAACGAGATGGAGTCGTTGGACGACCTTCGCAACATTCCCATCTCGTTAAGCACGCCTAAAGGACCGATCACGATTCCTTTGTCCAATCTCGCGACGATCCGACGCGTGACGATTCCCGCCGAGATCGCGCATTACAACATTTCACGCGTGAACGACGTTCACGTCAACGTGTCCGGTCGGGACATCGGATCGGTTGCCGCCGACGTTCGTGCTGCACTGAGTGAACTGGAATTCGAAAACGGTGTCAGCGCTACGATTCGCGGACCGGTCGAGACCATGGCATCGGGGATGAGCCTGTTGAGCTTTGGGTTGATCGTTGCAGCGATTTTGGTCTATCTGGTCTTGATGGCACAATTCCGTTCGTTCGTTGATCCGTTGATCATCATGTTGGCAGTCCCGCTGGGTTTGGGTGGCGTGTTGTTGGTTTTGTATGCGACCGGTACGAACATCAACATTCAGTCTTTGATGGGAACGCTGATGATGATCGGCGTCGTGGTGAATAACTCGATCTTGTTGGTCGATTTTGCCAATCGTCGCCGAGCCGATGGATTGACGCCACAAGATGCTGCCTTGTCGGCCGCTCAGGTGCGACTGCGACCCATTCTGATGACGTCGTTGACATTGGTCGCTTCAATGCTGCCACTTTCGATTCAGTTTTCGCCGGGAAACGAGGCGATGATTCCGTTAGCTCGGGCGCTAATGGGCGGCATGATCGCCTCGACGATACTGACCCTGATCTTAGTGCCTTGCGTTTACACACTCGTGCACAACCGAGTTCGAATCGCCACCGATTGATCAGCAGTCACTGCAGGAAGGTGGGACGCGGTAGCGATCTCAAACGCCAATCGACCCGCGCCGGTAATCCCAAGAAAACGTTCATCGCTGCTGTGTGCTGCAGTCAAACGGACAAGGAGTGTCCGGTCATTTCGGGTGCGACTGCAAGAATTCTGCTTCATGACGATGACCCCAAAATTGCTGACAATACCCCGTCAGAAGCGGAGAAACATGACGAGCGTAGTCGTCAAATTGCCGTTGAAATGTTCTACGTGATGAACCGCGTGGCCCTGATAACGCGTCGTTGGGCAGCCGTTCCCTTGATCGACTCAAGCCGGACGCAACAATACCGAGATGGATTGAACCAACGAGCCCGCCTCAGGCACTCATGAGTGTTGATCAAATGAGTGTTGACCAATGCCGGGTTCGGTCCAAGTCGTCAAACTGCGATGGTGAGCCGCGGGCGGTAAGACAGCGGGAAGTGACAGATGCCAGGCCGTTGACGCGTTGCGGCTCCCATGATCAACAAACAGGAAA
>JABDKS010000205.1 GCA_013002105.1 Pirellulaceae bacterium
ATTCCAATCCGTACCGGGCCGCCATCTCCCAGCGACTACCACCGGAACCAGGCCGCGCCCGGGGCGATTGATCGCCCTCCGCACCGTTGTAGTACATGACGGTGACTTCATCACCGATCATAGATTCCATCGTTCGTTGCAACGCACCCGGCCATCCGCCCGAGAACATCATTTCTTTCTCCGTCATGAAAGTCGGATGAGCGGTGTAGTTGACCAACACTGCCAGTGGATCACCCTGTAATGTATCGACACGGGTGATCGTCAATTCGTTGTCGGTCAGCGTGGCGTCGTCGCGTCGATTGCGATTCCACCCATCTATCTGTACGCTTGCCGTACCAATCTTGACCGGTACCGGTTGCTGGGCCGAAACACGTTGGATGAGATCGACGAAGTTGCCGACAGTGAATTCGAACAGCTTCGGGTCATAAATGCCTACTTGTGGGATCCCAAAAATGTTGTTCGGATTGATCGCATGCATTTCGATACTGGCGTGCGAATGGCTGGGCAAAATCAGAATTTGATCGGACGTCCAACCGTCTTCGGCAACCCGTTTGACAATCTCGGTTTTGACTGGCGGGGCAAGACCCAGCATGTCGCAGGTGATCAACAAGAATCGGCGCTGGCCATCGGTCAACAAAATCGCCTTGGCAAAGATCCGGTCATGTACACCGACGGCCGGTGCATTCATCCGCGCACCATAGCCGCCCAGCGGGGACTTCATCTCAAGCGGTGGAGTTAAGTCCACGCGTGCCACAGATGCACTTAATTCCGCGGCAATCAAACCAGGTGATAGCAGCAACGCGGCGATCAACCATGCTGTCCAACGAATCATTTGAAATCTCCAATTGGAACTAGAACGACGGGGTACGATTCTAGCAGCAGTGGTGGCTGCCGCTGACAAAGGATGCGCCCGATGGCACGAAAAACGACCTCATGATCGACCGTCGATCGATACTAATCTTGAAACACCTATCCGCGATTCGACAACAGATCGGAAAGCAACACTGCAATTCTGCCTACGGTACTTGCTACCGGTTCGCTCAATCCTTCACCCATCTCGATCCGCTGCGGTTGAATCGCCAATACCCACGGTCGGACACCGTTGCGAATTGACAGATATTCGCCCAACAATCGCAGCGAACCTGCGTGCGTGGAAATCGCCGCCGTTTCGAGGGCGTTGATGTCAGTGATTCTGCAATCACCCGGACTTCCACCAAAGTCAACCGCGTCGACCAGCAGGACCGTGTCAGGTTTCGCCCGCGCAATGAGTTCCAGGTAGTTTTCCGGCGCGACCCCGGCGTCGATCCAAACGCCCGGAGTTCCAGATCGCCGCAAGTCGATCACCTGAGGGCCGGCGGCATCGTCACAGCGATGCCGATTACCGATACCTACGATACAAACGTGACCTTCCAATACGTCGCTGAGTTGGACTTCAATGCTGGGTCCAAGCTGATTGGTTTCAGTGGTCGGTCGCATGGACGATCTCGGGCTATGCATGAAGCGCTGTTGCCCGGCGGCACTTCGGGCATTGAATGCGAAGACGATCGGCGCGCTGCACCGTAGCTCCCTGCGTCTTGACCGCTTGGTCGACAATCCCGAGATCCCGTCCGGCTACCAGCATCAACGTGGGATTCGAGAAAGCAAGTGGACCCAGCCTGTTGACCAGCCAACGCAGTTGGTCAACCGGTGCCAAGCTTTCTCCACAAACCTCGCACAACAACAGTTCCTTTTCGACTCGCTCCTCAAAATCCTCAGGTCGAAAGCCAACTTCTATGTATTCACTGGTCAATCGAATCCCTTTTTCGGTTGGGCAATATCTTTCGCATTGTCCGCACCAGATACAGGCATCGACATGTTGGATTAAAGTCCGATTCGGTGTATCGCTTTCGACATCATCTACGACGTCAATGCATTTGGGTGGACAAACCTCTGCACAGGCCCCGCATCCGATACAAGCGTCGGCATCAAATCGAACTCTGCCGCGGAAACCGGGCGGGGGTTGGTAAGGCACATCGGGAAAACGTGTCGTGTAGGGTCGCGACAGGATTGCCAGCAAAGCCTGTTTCAAAACCCGTGGCTGCAGCAGCGGCGGCAGTTTCAGTCGGAACTTTCGCTTTTCGAAATTCATGAGACTTGCTCCCGATCAAACTGATCGACGACGCTTCCTTCCCACAGTCTGATTCCGGACACGCGCGCCGCCCGTGCCAATGCGTGAGCCGCGGTCGGAGAAGTAATCAGAATGAAGACCATACAGAGCATCGATTTCAGCCGAGTCGGTGTGTCGTCCGAGATCACGATGGTCCCTAGCAGGATCAAGCAGACGCCCAAGGTCACGCATTTGGTACCAGCTTGAAGGCGGTTGTATACATCGGGCAATCGTACCAAACCGATACATCCCAGCAGGTCGAACATCACGCCGACGGCGACGATTGCCAAGCCGATTTCATTCATCGCGCGGTTCTCCTTCCAGATGTTTCGCCAGCGCCAGCGTGCCGATGAAACTAATCAGCGCCCACACCAGAGCCACATTCATTAAGTAGTCTTTTTCAGTGATCAAGCAGAGCAACGCACAAAATCCAACGACGACGGTTCCCAGGATGTCGATGCCTACGGTGCGATCGGGTGCCGTTGGGCCGCGCCCAATCCGGTACAAGCATAGCGCGCAGCACAACAGTAACACGGCGGTAAACAAAGCAAACGCTGTTCCAGACATCACTCTTCCACCTCAGTTACTCGAATATTCGTTCAATAAACCATTCGAATCGGCCAATGATTTGTTCGGCTGCTTCATTCGGATCCATGCTGCGAACGTAGATCCAGTGCACCATCATGGTCCCATCT
>JABDKS010000224.1 GCA_013002105.1 Pirellulaceae bacterium
ACCATCACTCGAGCAATTTTAGTTTTCTCGTAGGCCAGGACCTGTCCTGGCGCGGCTGTGCCAGGACAGGTCCTGGCCTACGACTGATCCCACGTATCAAGTAAAGATGCTCTAGGCACCCGACTAAGAGTTAGGATTGGCCGAAGTCGATCTTTTTGCAGCTCCCCGAGTCAGAGGATCTTTAATGAGATCTACTCCCGTAAAATTTAAATTTGATGACGCACCTACTTGCTCAGGTACAACTGCCAGATCATCCGTGTTGCAACGCTGCGATACGGACGCCAACGCTCGGCGCGCTCGATCGCCGTTTCGGCGCTGGAATAATCACCACCGTCCAACTGGGTCATGCCTTTGATCAACGCCAAATCGCCGACGGGAAAGAGATCCGTCCGCATTAGCGCCATCATCAAGAAGACGTCCGCTGACCAATCACCCAAACCTAGTCGCGCCGTAATCATTGCTCTCGCTTGCTCGTCGGTTTGGTGACGTAGCGATCCGATCTGGAAGCGACGACTAACAACATCGTCGGCGAGAGCCAACGTGTACCTCGCTTTCTGGCGACTGAGACCTTGGCGGCGAAGCAGTGAGTCGCCGAGTGAGATAATCCGCGGCGCTGTAATGCGTCCATCACAAGCGCGCGTCAGTTTATCGAACACGCTTTTGGCCGACGCCAGCGACACCTGCTGCTCCAAGATGATCCGAACGAAGGTCGCATACGTGGCCGGCCGCTTCCACAGAGGCGGCGTGCCGAACCGATTCAGCACGTTGGACAGTGACGGATCGATGCTGGCGAGCTTCCTGGCTGCCCGCCGGACCGTTTTTTCATCGAGCGTTGCCATTTTGCTCGACTTTACACTCACAACAACTGATCCAACTCTTCGGTCAAACTCTGAAATCGTTTGAGCGTTGTTGCGACCGGCTCGGGGCTGGTCATGTCGACGCCCGCATCTTGGAGTAGATCCAAAGGATCCTTGCTGCAGCCACCCGACAGGAACGCCAGATAGTCCTGCAACTCTTGTTCACCGCCTTCGAGCACACGTCGCGACAGTGCAACCGCGGCGCTCAAACCCGTCGCGTACTTGTAAACGTAAAAGGCTCGGTAGAAGTGCGGAATACGAAAGCACTCCAGTTCCAAAACATCGTCGACGGCAAAATCCGGTCCGAAGTAGGCGCTGAGCAATTCGCGATAGACGCTGCGAAATGACTTCACGGTCAACGGCTCTCCCGCTTCGGCCATCTCGTGCGTCTTTTTCTCAAACTCTGCAAACATGGTCTGCCGCACAACCGTCGCACGGATGCTGTCCAATTCGTTGTTGATCAAGTAGGCCCGTTCGCTATCGTCGGCAGCGTTTTTTAACAGATAGTCGGTTAGCAATTGTTCGTTGAACGTACTTGCGACTTCGGCCACAAAGATCGTGTAGTTGTAGTATTCGAACGGCTGACTGCGAGACGAGTACCAACTGTGCATCGAGTGTCCCGCTTCGTGCGTGAGCGTAAAGACATCGTTAAGAACTTGCTCTTTGAAATTCATCAAGATGTACGGATCACCGTCAAACGAACCGCAACTGAACGCCCCGCTTTGCTTGCCCCGATTGGGATACCGATCACACCAACGTCCTTGCAATCCTTCGGCCAACACGCCGGTGTATTCCGATCCAAGCACCGATAGTGACTCAATCACGACATCGGACGCTTGCTGCCATGTGTGATGTTTTTCGATGCCACTGAGAATCGGAACATAGGTATCGTAGTGATGAATGTCGTCGAGGCCCATCTTTCGGCGACGGACATCCAGGTAATGATGCACACTGGGCAACGAATCCCGCACCGCATTGATCAGGTTGTCATAGACATCGACTGGGACGTTGTCGGGGAACAGTGCCGCCTCCAGGCTGCTGCTGTAGTTACGGGCTCGCGCATAGTAAACGTCGCGTTGAACGCTACCAGATAGCGTGGCAGCCAGTGTGTTTTCGTGATTGGCAAACTGTTTGTAATACTGATCAAATGCATTACGCCGCACGTCGCGGTCGGGGCTGATCAAGAACTGGCTGAATGTGGCGTGGGAGAGTTCGATCTTTCGCCCTTCGTGATCTTCCAGTTCACCGAATCGTAAATCCGCGTCATTCAATTGCCGAAACGCATTGCCCGCGGCACCGGCCATCTCGCCTTGCATGGCCAATAAACGTTCTTCGTTATCGGTCAACGTGTGAGGTCGATAGCGGAGCAGGCGTTCTAATTGCAAACGAAAACGTGATAGCGATTCATCCGCGATCAACGCCGCCATTTCGGACTCGCTGATCGCCAGCAACTCCGGTCGCATGTAACTGGAGGCTTGGCTGGCTCGGACGGCCAGGTTTTGAAAGCGAGCCTTCATCGCCTGGTAGTCACTGTTGCTTTGATCCTCGGTCGTTTTCAAAAACGCGTAGTAACCCATTCGCTCGGCGACACGGTCAAAGTCACTATCGAACGTGAGTGCTTCACACAACACAGCGGGCGACTCGCTTAATCGACCGCGGAATGTTTCGTATGTATCGATCATCCCTTCCACGCGAACAAAATCTTTTTCCCAAGCCTGGTCGTTCTCGTACAAACTGGAGAGATCCCAGCAATCCTCAGGAGCGACTTCGTTGCGTAACGGAAGCGTAGCGGTTGATGTCATACGTTTGGGGCGTCTTTTTGAGAGTTGGATTGCGGTGCGTCGAGTGACAGCAGCAATCGAAAATGAAGTGGGCGAAATCGAATTGGCCGAAATTGAATTGGCCGAACAGCGATTCAACGGCATTGTAGCGAACAACCTGCAATCAGTCGTCGCCATCCAAAATTTGCCGACGAATCTGTGGCAGCTTTTTGCTGTGATAACGATGTGTTCGCATCGCGTCCAGACCTGCAAAACCAACGATCGTCATCAGCACAAAGGCAACGCAGGTCCACGCGGCGACAAAGATCAGCCCGGGACCAGCGATAGTCGCGATCAAGATCAGAACGCCGCAGCAAGCAAATAAGAAATGCACGCGCCGCCGAGACCGTTTTCGATGCTGTAGATAGTCTTGATCTGACAGGTCACGCTGCGATTCGTAGGGCCAACCTTGCTGGTCATTAACGTGCAACCATGCGGCAAAGCCTAAGAGCGTCGCCGACAGCAGAAGTCCACCGATGAACATCTCGGTTGCCTCGCTTGGAATGAAAACAAACTACTGATTTTTGAGCCACTGATGGACCACCCATACTACCGCCGCAATCGACTCGCCGCTGCAATTCTCCGGCACGTCCTGCTCGGTGTGCCAATACGACGGGGCACCAATACCAGGACGCGGAAAATCAAAATCGATCAGATCGACGGTGGGAATACGGGCGATCTCGTTTAGCGGGATATGATCGTCCTCAATCTTGTGCCTCGTCCGCGAAACAAACGCGCGAACACCTAACTTTCGCGCGGTTTGCCAAATGCTCGCGGCCACCTTGGGCGCGTATTTCATGCTGTTCATTTCGTAGTAGATCTTCAACTCGCGATCGCCAATCATGTCCAGCAAAATTCCGGCTTGGTAGGGCACCGCGGGAGGCTGCGCGACGTACTTTTCGGCAAAGAACGTCGACCCGAGGAAATAATCGTCGCGGCCTTGCTGCCAAACAAATTCTTCGCCGTCAAAGGCCACCAAATCAACACCAACGTCATCGGGCATGTCCGACATTTGATGCGCCAGTTCCATCAGGCCGGCGGTTCCACTTGCACCATCGTTGGCACCAATGAACCGACCGCGTCGATTGTGGGGGTCTTGGTCGGGATAAGGTCGGGTGTCGTAGTGGGCACAGACCAAAAAACGTTTCGGTGCCTTCGGTCGCCACGACGCAATTAGATTCGCCATTGGAACATTCGACCCGTCCTCAGGATGCCGAATTTCGAATGTCTGAAAGGTAACTTCTGCACCTTGATCACGAAAAAACGTTTGCAACAGTTCTTGCTGTTGCTTCATTCCCGCCGAACCAGAGGGACGTGGACCGATATCACAAAGCTGCGTCAAATAACCGTAGGCTCGATCGGCATCGTAGGCCGCCGGGATCGCTGACACCGTGGGACTGGTCGGGCCGGACGGGCCGCGATGAAAGACGCCCGAAGAGGCCGCCATGGTGATCAAGCCCGCAACGACCAATCCAAGACTGACGAGATAGATCCACCAACCTTTGGATCGGTTGCGATTGTTGCCGGATGGTGAGTCGGTCATCACGTGCGTTGCTGGTGTTGCAGTGGGGTGGTGATCGCCAGTGGTCGCGTGGGCCGGCGATTCGGCTGACCGAGGTGCTTGCTGTCGCGACGCTCGTTGTTGACCGTGATTCCGATCCAATTCGCCTAATGTTGTCATTCCGATATTGTTGTCGATTCTGCGATTCTTGCCATGTGGGTGCGACCCGATTCGATCGACCACGTGACGTAAAATTTTGTGTCGTACACGCTCTGTCGGCCTGCTCACGCTCAATTCGGTACCGACGCACGACTGCTTTAAGCACTGTTTTTTACGTCAAACGTGCCAGCCAAGCTAGCAAGACTCAAAAAGCGGCGTTGTCCAAACTGCGACGGATTTGATAGTCGCATCCTTGGACGGGTCTATTCGCAAGCGATTCGCTGATTTCTCGCTTGGTGATCTCCATTGGATCCGGCCCAACAAGGATACCGATATTTGCCGTGAATCCGGCTACTGCACACCAACCGTTTGTCTTTAGCGCTGCCGCCACCTCGGCTAGCCCGGTCGGCGTTGCGCCGATCGTCAGCCCTGGCGCGGGCGATCCGTTAGTCAACGATACGCGCCGCGAAATCTCGGAAATTGTGCGCGAAGTCGCGCTGGCGGCGCGGAGCGATCGGTCGACTCAAGATTTCTTTCGACTCCTGGTCGATCGTGTGCTTCGCGCGATGGCGGCCGAAGGAGTCATTATCTGGCACCGCAATGGTGACCACGCCAATGCTGATTTTTTACCGCTGCACAGTCTCGGCCGGCTGACCCATCACACGATCGAGCCACAATCGACCGCGGCCCATCTGCGAATGCTGCTGGAAATCGCATCGGAGAAACAACCAGTCGTGGTACCGGCAACGCCCGGCGCGATAGACCCGGACGTACCAGCCAATCCGACAGCCGTCCCCGTGGCGGTGGTACCCATCGAGAGCGATCCCGGAGCGAATCATGTCGAATACCTGATCGAAGTTTTCCTGGAGCCCGAAGGCGGTGTCGCCACGCAACGCGGTTACTTGCGCTTCGTCGCGCAAATGGCCGATTTGGCCGGCGAGTTTCTCCGCAGCGAACAACTTCGACAACTTCGGCGGCTCCGCCAACTGAGCCGGCGTGTGGATCAATCCATTGCGCGGATTCATCAGCCCACTGACCGACGCAAAGTCGAAGCGGCGATTGTTGACACCGCGGCGGAACTGTTCGGCTTTGATCGTGTCGGACTCTGCCGTATCGACACTCGAAAACCAACGCTATTGGCCGTCAGCCACGTCAACAAGATCGACACACGATCCAGCGGTGCTCGTCAACTTTGTGACGCAGCGACAACCCCGTTGACTGACGGAATCGGATTGATCTTTGCATCGGATCGTGATGACGAACTCGCAAACGCACTAAATCAGGATGGGTCTGACGACGCCCCAATCGTAACCAGCGACATCCTACTACCCGACAGCGATGATCCGATCGCGGGGGTTGTCTTGGCGTCCGATCAAGCAAACGACCCCATCCGCATCGTCGCGTTGGCAAGCGACCATGATGCCATTGAACAGCTCGTTACCGAAAACCAAATTGAGCTGCAGCGATTTGCAAACCATGCTCAGTTGGCGTTGCGTCACGCAAGTCGTTTGAACGCGATCCCCGGTGGGCGATTCCTGACCGCACTCGCGCCGGCGGATGGTTCCCGGCGTCGACATGTCTGGGCTCGGCCGCTGATTACGACTGCAGTACTGACGCTACTGATCATCGCCGCAATGTTCCCCGCCCCGATGTACATCCACGCGCCGGCGACGATTCGACCGTCGGATGTCCAGCGTCTGACCGCCCCACGCGATGCCGTCGTCCAACAAATTCACGTCGATCACGGACAAGTTGTCGCCGCAAACGATCCACTGATCACGCTGTGGGATGTCGAACTTGAGCAGCAGATCACAACGTTGGTCGGCCGTCGTGCGGTGCTGATGCAAAAACAAAGTCACTGGAACGAGCGACTGGTCGACGCTTCATCAAACCGCCGCGAGCAAAACGAACAACTGCAAGGCGAACAAATCCTCGTTCAAGAGGAAATCTCCTCGATCGATAACCAGTTAACTCAATTGCGACAGTCCAAAGCGGCGTTGGTGATCCGTGCGGACCGCGATGGTGTAGTCGATGCTTGGCGACTGGCCGAGCGATTGTCGGGCAGACCGCTCGCGCGTGGCGATTCGCTTTTGCAAGTTGTCGCACACGATTCACCTTGGGTGGTTGATGTCCGGGTTCCGCAGAACCGAATCGATCACGTGCAACGCGCCGTCAAAAGCGAAACCCTGGAAACCGACGTCGCCTTGGACGCCAACCCGCAACAGCGTTGGCTTGCATCGTTTGTTGCTGTTGGGCCCGCCGTGGCTTCCCCGTCTGATGGATTGACGGCAACGTCTGTCCGTTTGCAATTGTCAGACGAAGCGGTGCGAGTGCTGCAAGAGAATCACCAGGGGCCCCAACATGCCGACGCACCGGCGCGAGCCCTGTTTTACTGCGGTCGAAAACCGGCTGCGTACTTGTTACTGCAAGATGTGATTCGATCGACTCGATCCACACTCAGCCTGTACATCGGATTTGGCGACGAGTCGGAGCAAGGAACTCAATCATGAAAGACAAACGTAGCGTGCAATTCTTACAAGCACTACTGCTGGCTGGCCTGGGTGGTTTCGTTTTCGGATCGTCCGGTGTCGCACAAGATCAGACTGGCGGAATCAAGGTACAAGACTGCGTGGTTCGGTTTGCTGCTGAGATCCAAGTGCCCGCATTGGAAACCGGTCGCGTGGCGCATGTGCATGTTCAGGCCAACGATGCGATCAACGTCGGCCAACCGATTGCCCGACTGGACGATCAAACACTGCTGATGCGACGCAAAGCCGCCCAGACCCGACTGGTCGCTGCCCAAACCGACGCCGACAGCGTGATCGAATTGCAGTATGCCGAAGCCGCGCTAAAAGAAGCCAATGCGGAATACAAACTCAACAGTGAGATCCAAGAAAAGATCGGCGGTTCGATCGCCCGCCAGCGTATGCGTCAATTGTCACTATCGGTCGAACGAGGTGTTTTGGAAGTCGCGCAAGCAAGACAACGCATTGATCATGCGCGAGTCGAATTGGACCTACGGCAGGCCGAAGTAGCGATGCTGGATGATCAGCTAAAGAACCTGCATGTCGATAGTCCACTGGACGGCGTGGTACTGTCGGTGGATCGTTCGGCGGGCGAGTGGATCGAAAAAGGCCAGCCGATCGCGACCGTCGCGCAAATTGATCGATTGCACGTCCACGCACTGATCGACAGTGCAAAAATCTCACCCATGACCTGTCGAAATTTGCTGGTCACCGTGACCTGGATCGATCCGTCAACCAATCGCGAGCGCGTCTTGCAAGGCCGCGTGCTGTCGGTCGATCCGCAACGACTACCCGGTGCTCGATTCCGACTGCATGCCGAGATCGTCAATCGCACGGTACCCGGTCACGACTCAGCATGGCTTTTGCATCCCGGCACGGACGTGGAAATGATCGTCCATCCAGCACCGTCAACGGCACAACGGGCGGGTGATTCGAGCCATCGCTAAATCGCATTCACAATGACACTGGCGACGACATAGGCAACCGATTGATGACCAGCACGCCGCTGCGACGTGATCTACAGAGTATCCCCGTCGATGGTCCGCTGCGCCCCTATCGTATCATCGTCGACGAAATCAGCGGCCGCTTCTCTCGAGTTTCCGAACATGTGTGGCAACGTTTGGTCGGCGGAGACGACGACCCGATGCTGTGGTCGCAAGCCCGAGCGGCAGGATGGACACGCGAACGAATCTCGCAATCTCGGTCGAAGTTTTCGTTTCTCGCAATACGCATTCCTTTGGGCGGCATCGATTCGATTGCCCGACACTTAGCCGGTGCCAGCGCAATTGTATTCTCGACCCAGGCGATAATGGTGTGGAGTGTCGTCATCATGCTCGCTGCGGTCATCGCAGCCAGTCGCACGATGGAACTAGTTGCATCACTCGGTTCGCTTGCCACCTTTCTGCAACAATCCCACCCGGTCACTATCGCCTCGATTTTTGTCATCACAAAAGCGTGCCATGAATTGGGGCACGCGGTGATGTGCCGGAGAATGGGCGCGCGTTGCGGGGGCGTTGGGATATTGTTGCTGTGCGGCATGCCCAATCCGTACTGCGATGTGACGAACATTTGGCAGGAGCCATCCGCAATCAAGCGTGCGGCCGTCATGCTAGCTGGAATCTATGTCGAACTGATCATTGCTGCTTTGGCAACCTTTGCGTGGGTGCTGACGAGTGATCCGAGTATCAAACTGCTGGCATTGAATTTGATGATCGTCTGTTCGGTCAGCACGATCCTTTTCAATGCCAATCCACTGATGAGATACGATGGCTACTTTGTGCTGTCGGATTTGCTGGGCAGTACCAATTTGCGACAAGAGTCTCAATCGGCGTTCCGAAGTGTCGTGACGCGTCGTGTTGCGGGCCGCGGCTACGACAGCCCGAAGCAATCTGACCGCCGAAGCGTTTTTCTGACTTTGTATTTCGCGGCATCCAAGATTTACCGAGTGGTCGTATCGATTGCGATTGCCAGTTTGTTAATCGGATTTGCCCAGTGGTTTCATTTGCGCCCGCTTGCGATCGGTCTTGTTCTTTTTGTGCTACTGATGACATCGATCCGCACGTCCAAGCAGATCAAGGATGTCGCGATCGGGGCGGGTCGCTGGCAAAGCGTCGCAGTTTGGCGGAGATACTTTGCCGTTAGCGTGCTGTTGACGGTGATCGCTGGTGTGTTGTTGCTGCCATTGCCTCGTTATCGACGCTCTCACGGGATCGTTGATGCCGCCGATGCGGTGAGTGTTTACTTGCCGGAAGAATCGATTGTTCAACAAGTCTCGGTCGACTTTGGACATGCCGTCAACGCCGGCGACGCGATTGTACGACTGCAAAGCGACTCCCACCGATTGAAAACTCAACAGCTTGACGGTCAGCTTCGTCTGGCGAAATTGCGAAAGAATTTGTCGCACCGCAGTGCCTTGGCTGCACCACATCGGTTGCGCAGCGACACCGTCGATCAATGGAATACGTTGCAAGCTGCCGAAGAATCCGTCGCCGCCCAGCTTGTCGCAGCAAATCAACGCATGGCCAAAACTGATATCCGCGCCGCCGTCGACGGCATTGTGATTCCGCCGCAACCCGCAATTCAGACCAACGCAAATGGTTCCCTGATCACGCTAGCCGACCAACTTGGGACACTCGCATCGACGCGTCAGGCTTGGTGTCGCATCAGTCGCGACGGATCCATCCATGCCGCGCTGGTGATCGATGCACGTGATCGAGCAGAGATCAATGTTGGTTCGATCGTCAAGATTTCGCTGACTGGAGTGCCTGGAAAAGTGTTTTCGTCCCGCGTGTCGTCTGTGTCAGAGATCAAGAAGGACGAACGCTTGGCCGTCCATCAAGACGCCTATCAAGTTTTATGTCAGCTCCCACCGGTGGACGACGGCGAGTTACTATCGATGTTAGGACAAGAGTGTCGTGGCGTGTTTCGATTGCCGCGACGTAGCTTTGCATCAGAACTGGTAACTTGGGTGGGTGATTGGATCCGTGGCTAACGACAAGTCAGAGCACGAATCGACCGCGCCAATTTTGCCAAGTCAATCGGAACGTATGGAAGTCGTTTTGGTTGATGCGCCCCATCCGGCCGTTCTTGCGCCGGAGGATTTATTGCAACAGTGTGACCTGCGCACGCAACGCCGCAGTGGACCGGGCGGACAACATCGCAACAAAACCAGCTCGGGCGTCTTTCTTTGTCATCGCAGTAGCGGGATTATTGGCGAAGCCACCGAGCGGCGCAGCCAAGCACTCAATCGCGAGGTCGCGCTGACGCGACTTCGGTTTCGGCTGGCGGTCGAGTTGCGAACCGCCTCGTGGTGGGATGCCAGCGACGTGCCCATCGAATCAGAGATCCGTGAAAACTATCATGGCAAATCGTTGCGGCTGAGCGACACCAATCCAGCGAAACCAGCCGTCCTGGCACTGCTGCTCAATGACCTGCATGCCAGTGGCGGACAGCCAAGTGCCGTTGCACAAGTATGGGCAGTATCGACCAGTGGCATTATCTTTTTGGTCAAGTCAACTCGCGACGCATTCACGCTTGTGAACCAAGTTCGCGCTCACCACGGGCGTCGTGCCCTGAAGTAGCTACAATGATTTGCGGCCGGCCTGGCACGGAAAACTCGTCCGTTGGCACGAAAACCTTGCCCATCGGCCCGCAGATCTTGCCAACTGGCCCGCAGATCTCGCGACTCGCACCCGTCGTCCGCGAGCCTTTCGGCGTTCCGCCACCGGCGAAATAACAATCTCCAACTGCCCTTTTGAAAAAACTTTCGAGACGTCGCATGAGTACTTGTCGATTGAATCCAATTTGCTTACTTGGCATCTTTCTGCTGACTGGGTCACTGCTAAATGGGCACGCCCTATCGGCGGAGTTGTTTGTCGAAGCCGAAAGCTTGGAGGACCACGGCGGCTGGAAACTCGATACACAATTTATTCAGCAAATGGGTTCGCCTTATTTGTTGGCGCATGGTCTGGGCCGTCCGGTCGATGATGCCGGCGGCAAAATCGAAGTGCCCCAGTCGGGCGAATACCGCGTTTGGGTCCGCACGATCGATTGGGTGGCACGCTGGGACGCCAAGCCGTCGCCGGGGAAATTCCAGGTTGTCATTGACGGCAAGCCGCTGACCGAGACGTTTGGAACCAAAGGCAAACAATGGTCTTGGCACGATGGCGGCACGATCCAACTGGAACAGGGTTCGCACAAGTTATCTCTCAAGGACTTGACCGGATTTGATGGTCGCTGCGACTGCCTTTATTTCACCACGGATGTCAACGACGGACCGCCGCCAGCGGACGGAGTTCTGTCAGACTGGCGCCGCAAACAGCTGGACTTGCCCGAGACGCCCCAAATACGCGGGCCCTACGATTTGGTCGTCGTTGGTGGCGGCTATGCCGGGATGGGTTCGGCGATTTCTGCCGCGCGGATGGGTTGCCGTGTTGCCTTGGTCCAGGATCGCGGGGTGCTGGGAGGAAACGGCTCGAGCGAAGTGCGGGTGTGGGCGATGGGCAACATTCGCCGAGGCAAGTTTCCGCGTATCGGCGAAATCATCGAAGAGTTCTGTGACCATGCCACCAAATCCCCCGGTCGGTATGAGGAATTCGGCGACGATTTAAAAGAGACGATCGTCAAGGCGGAAGCCAATATCGATTTGATGCTGAATCATCACGCACACGCGGTGGAGATGGATGGCAACAAGATCCAAAGTGTCTTTGCCTTTGACACTCGCACCGGTGCGGAAGTCCAAATCTTGGGCAATTACTTTGCCGATTGCACCGGACATGGATGGATCGGTGCTTGGGCCAAAGCGGATTTGGAAATGACCCCCGAGGGTCGGATGGGCATGAGCAATATGTGGGCTTGGGGCGAGAAGGACTCCGTCACGGAGTACCCCGAAACTCCTTGGGCACTTGATTTGAACATGGAAGATTTTCCTTATCCGCGCGATCATCACGGGCAGTGGTTTTGGGAGAGCGGATTCGACAAAGATGCCCTTGGTGATGCCGAAGCGATTCGAGACTGGAATTTACGTGCGGTGTATGGAGCGTTCAACGCGATGAAAAATCGCGATGGCGCCGCCGATCACAAGAATGCGGAACTGACCTGGGTCGCCTACATCGGCGGTCCGCGAGAGAGTCGCCGACTGATGGGTGACGTCGTCCTGACCGAGGAAGATATCGTCGCCAAGCGTGACTTTCCTGATGGCTGTGTTCCCAGTACGTGGTCGATCGACTTGCACTATCCCAAAGAACAGTACGCCGTGAAGTACCCCGACAATCCATTCATTTCCAAAGCGGTTCATGGCAAGGGTGTCGACCGTTCGTATGGCTATCCGGTCCCCTATCGATGCTTTTACAGTCGCAATGTCGAAAACCTCTTCATGGCGGGCCGCTGTATCAGTGTCACGCACGAGGCGCTCGGGACGGTCCGCGTGATGAAAACATGTGGCATGATGGGCGAAGTCGTTGGCAAAGCGGCTTCACTGTGTGCTCTGCACGGTTGCACGCCACGCGATGTCTATACAAAACATCTCGGTGAGTTGCTGGAACTATTGCATCTGCCCGGCAAAGCCCATCGCAGTACGCCGTCGGGACAAATCATTATTCCCGACGACATCTTGCCACTGGCCAGTTCCAAAGGCCCGATGTCCGGCAAAGACCCCGCCAAGTTGGATGGGATTGTTGTCGATGATACGAACGCGAAATTAACCGGCAAATGGACCAAGGGCGGAGGATTGAAAAACTATGTTGGCTATAGCTACCAGTACGCTGGTGCTAACTCGGGCGCGACGGCGTCGTTCACGGTCAAGGTGGATGCACCCGGTCGGTATAAGGTTCAACTATTTAGTCAATCGCACGCCAATCGCGCCACCAACACACCGGTCGACATTCAAGCCGATGGCAACGTCACCCAATACGTCATCAATCAACGCGAAAAATCGCCTGACGACATCATTACCGTCGACGAGATATCGCTCGGCAGCTCCGGCGAAGTCGTCGTGACGATCCATACAGAAAATGCCGACGGAACCGTGCACATCGACGCGGTTCGACTGCTGAAAGTTAAATGAAGTCATCGGCATAGCTGCAACAAAGGCTGGCCGTCGACCCATTTGTCGACGTCGCAATCTCCCGCCACGCAATCAACGATGCTCCGTCTATGAAGAATCCCCCATCCAGGCGACCCCGTCTGGCCTTTTGGGTTCATCTTGCGCGCGTCGGTGTTGTCGCGGCGTTGCTAATGGCGATTCGGTCGCCGGTGCTGGAGGACGGGCTTGATGCGGGCCAACCGCCGCCGATCGAAGCGGTGATGTCTGTTTTACCGAGTGCGCACACGATGGATGATGCGCCCAATGCGAATGGGATGTGGGCGGTTCGCGGCGAGAAGGGTGAGGTGATCGCGAACGTCGCGCGCACGCTACCGATGGCCGCGGATGTGGTGGGGTATCGAGGACCCACTCAGGCGTTGATCGTTTTTGATGACGACCTGAATGTCTCATCGGTTGCCCTGCTGGATAGCAGTGACACTCAGGAGCACGTCGATGCAGTGATCAATGACCATCCATTTTTTGACCAATTTCGCGGCTGGCCTTGGGGTGGGCCAAAAGGGTCGGTGCAAATCGATGCTGTCTCCGGTGCAACGCTAACCAGCTTGGCGTTGGCCGACGGTGTCTTGAAACGAATCGGTGGAGACCGACCTTCGTTGGTCTTCCCCGATCCGATCTCTGACCAGGAAACCGCAGAGATGATCGATGACGACGCAATCAGTGCGCGTCTCGTGCGAACCGGACCTTTGGCTGACGCCGTGATTGGGTACCAAGGACCAACCGAACTGCTGCTGGTGCTCAATGACACGAACACGGTTCAGCGAGTCAAACTGCGGCGCTCGTACGACAACGAGCCGTACGTCGACTACGTGCGGACGGAACGTAGTTTCTGGAAAATCTTTGAAGGCAAAACGTTGACCGAACTCGCAGCGTTCGATCCTGCTGCTGCCGGCGTCGAAGGAGTCTCCGGTGCGACGATGACCAGCATGGCGGTCGCCGATACGATCGTCGCTGCGGCACAGGCCGCGGACGCGGAGACGCAACAAAGCGCGGCCGCGGAATCGCCAGGCATCCTTTCGACGGTTCGTTTCAGCGGTGCAGATGTCGCCACGATAGTGACTCTGTTATTGCTGAGCCTGTTCAGTCGACTGCGATGGTTTCACCACCAAACCTTTCGGCGACTCTGGTTACTGGTCGTGATCGGCGTGATCGGACTTTGGGCCGGCAACCTGATCTCGATGGCACTATTGGCTGGCTGGTCGGCCGAAGGGGTCGCATGGCGGTTGGCGCCGGGACTGACGGCCATCACTGCGGTTGCATTACTTGCTCCACCGCTGACCAAAGGCAACCCCTACTGCAATCACCTTTGCCCACATGGTGCGCTGCAACAACTGATTCGACCAGGATCGAAATCCAAACGTCACCTACGATTACCGCGACGTGTCAATGGATTGATGGATTGGATCCCCGGCATCACACTCGTACTGGCGTACGGATTACTGGTGACCTATCCATCGATCGACTTGTCAGCTTGGGAACCCTTCCATGCCTACCTCTTTCGAATCGCGCCCTGGGCAGCGATCGCATTGGCGGCCGCCACGTTGTTGTTTGCGGCTGTCGTGCCAATGGGATACTGCCGGCTGGGCTGTCCGACCGGGCGACTGCTTGATCATCTGCGGCGCACATCAACCAGCCACCGCTTGACCCTTTCCGATGGGGTCGCAGTGATTTTGATAATTTATGCTTACGCTATTCAGTGATAGCGGCAGAGGCGAAACTCGCGTGCATCGAAAAATCGCTCGCCTACCGGTACACTGAATTCCGCTCGTCACTCGAATCTTGCTCCGGAATCCAAAAATTTGTCGGTACACTGAAACGAGCAATTCGTACGCATCCGACACTTTCAATCACTCGTCCCTTTCCGGCACCGTCTATGCCTCGCCTCGTTCGCTCACATTTGGCAGCGATCTCCATCCTACTGGCCGCCGGCATTTGCTCGTTGGTCAATGGATGCAATGGCTCTCCTGCGGAATCCGAAAACGCCAAAGTGCCCACCGGCATTAATCAATCGACTGACGCCACCTCGGCGATTGCTGCAAAAGACGATTTAACGGTGGCGAGCGAAAAGTTCCGCGACGGAGATTTTGACGCTGCGGCTGACGCGGCGTACCGGGCGCTCGTGACCGACCCCAACGACAGCGAAGCATCTTTTTTGACAGCCCAAATCGAATCGGCTCGCGGGAACCACGGCGTGGTCGCCGATCTGACCGCCGCCATCCACGTTGGCTCTCGGCGAGGCAAAAAGGCACTCGACCTGCGTGTCCGCTCGCTGGTGCAACTTTCACGACTGGACGAAGCGGCCGACGCGCTGATCGCAGGACTGCAGGCAGACCCCGACTTGATTGCCTGGCGGCACAACGCGTGGCGGCTGTTGACGAGAATTGGTCGTCGCGAAGAAGCTTCTGATCAAGCACATCTGCTTTGTTTGCTGGGTCAAGCCAACACGCAAGAGTTACTCTCGTTGATTCGTCGCAACGACGCTTTCCCGGCGGTGTTGGCTGACGGTGATGACCCCGCTAAGTATTTCGAACCAGGATTGGGAATGGCCCGTTGGTATTTCACGCAAGAGAAGTACCGAAGAGCACTCGAGGAACTCGCGTCCCAGTACGAAACAACATTTCAAAGCTCCGCTGCCTGCCAGTTGTATGGACGCTTGTTAGCCGAGACACAGGCGTTTGAGGAGATTCCGCGCTGGCATACCAAATGCGGCGACGATGCCAAGAACCACAGTGATTACTGGGCCGCGCTGGGTACGTTTTTCTTTGACCAGCGGCAATACGAAGCTTCAGCGCGGGCGCTGCTGACGGCGGTCCAGCGCAATCCCACCGATCGTTTTTCCACCCAGCGGCTTGCCAAGGTGTTTGACGCCCTGGAGCGACCCGAGGATGGTGCCCAGTTTCGACATCGCGGAATCGAAATGTACAAAGTGGAACGAGACGCCAAGGCGCTCACGTTGTCACCCGCGGATACGGGGACGCGACAGCGGATGACTCGTCGCGTAATGGAACTGGGCCATCCATTCCAGGCCCTGCAATGGACGCTGCTCAGTTTGCCGGTCCAAGCTCAACAGCAAAAAGCCATCGTCAACCAACAACGAAACGCCTTGCTGCAGTCCCAGGA
>JABDKS010000214.1 GCA_013002105.1 Pirellulaceae bacterium
GGGAAACTCTCTCGTGATCTCGTCTCGAGTCTCTTGCTCGGACAGGCAATCGCGAATGTCTCGATAAAGCCTGGTTTCCAACGTATTGGGACCGTCGCACTTGGCCGCAAATTGATCGGCGTCCAAGGAACCAAACACTACTTTGGAACCGTCGCTCAGCAAGGCGGTGACTTCCAAGACATGATCACGGACACTGCCGAACTTGATTGAATTGGATCCACACGAGTTGTTACCAAGCATGCCGCCCATCATGCCACGGTTTTGCGTGGACGTTTCCGGCCCAAACAGAATCCCGTCCGGCTCGATCGCCATGTTCAATTCGTTTCGGATCACGCCCGGCTGCACACGAACCCAGCCTTCGTCGCGATTGACCTCCAGTATCTTGGTGAATGTTCGCGACACGTCCACCACGATGCCCGTGCCTACGACTTGTCCGGCCAACGAAGTACCGGCGGTACGTGGGATCAATCCGACGGAATGATTGCTTGCGAACGCGATCAGCTTTCGCAAATCACTTTCGTTTGCTGGAATCGCCACTGCCAGCGGCAACTCTTGGTACGCCGATGCGTCAGTGGAATAAATGCGGCGAACCAGATCACCGGAATGGAATTCACCATCCAAGTCACTGGCGAGTCGAATCAGCGCGTCGGGAAGTAGGGTCACAGTCAATGCGATGGAAGCTTCGTTGTTCTTGCGACTCAGTGGTCATCCCAAAGATGTGCCACGGATCGAGGACTTGTTGGGGTGCCAGAAAAACCGCTAGTCATCACGCTTGAAACGAAACGGCGGTTTGTCGACAAAATCGCTGCTGGTGATGGTCGGGCACCAATGTCTCTCAATGTGCTGCGTAACCAACCGATTGCCGTCGAAATGTCCGACGTAAGGACTCATTCTCGAATTGTACATCGTGTCAGTCATGTCACGCATCAATACGACGTTTTGCCCCTGATAGATCATCTGACGAATCGAAAATGGGCGACCAAGCACACACATATTAGTGTGAACACCCATCACAATCACATTCTCGATCCCGCGTTGTCGCATCAGGTAGTAGGCTTCGGCGCTGTCTGTGATCGCATCTCCTGATTCGATATCGATCGCCGCGATCTGCCGCGACCAAGCCGTGTAAGTTTTGCAACTCGGATCGCAGTCACACCCACCGTCCGAATCATCAATCGGCAAAATCGGCTCTTTGTCCGCATCGATGTGACACCACCCTTGTAACTCAATATCGGTCGCAACCGGCGGCGCTGATTGCGCAAGTGAGCGCATGGGAGTGTCTTTGTAAAAATCGAGACAGCTACTCGGGCAGTGGATGATCAGCACGCCGCGTTTCCTGGCCGCGGTGATCACTTCGTTCATACGCGGAGCCATCTCGGCGACCCGACGTGTGGCCCCATCGCACCAGTGCTTGTCCCACATATCGCAGACGACGATCGCCGTTTTTGCCGCGTCCCACTGCAACGACTTTTCGACCGTTACAAACTGTGGCCGAGCCTTATTGCCGTTGGTTTCTTGAGCTCGCGTATGTAGCGTCAGTGATTCTGCCGAAGCACTTTTCGCAACACATACAAAAAGCAAGAAACACAACGTGGGTCGCATCGTATTTAGCAAAGTGGAATTCATGCCCATCCTGACCTATCAAAACAAAACTCGGTTTTGTACTACCGGTTGCCACAAAAAACGCCCCGGCGTGGAACCGGAGCGTTCTGTACTCGCTTTTTAGAATGAACCGACCGCTACGCGAACGGGTCGTACTTACCGGGAACCGGGACGGGATACTTGCCGTCGGGTCCTGGCATGGCGGGTGGATCCGTATCCATTGTGTAGTCATCGATACCCGGGCAGAGGTCTTTGCCCTTGGCCATCAGATCATCCCATTTGATGATCTTGCCGGAGTAGCAAGCTTCGCGACCAAGGATCGCGGTAAACGTCGAGTGAGCACCGTACTCACCTTCGTTGTAAATCTCGCCACGCATCAAAGCTTCGATCAGGTCATGCTGCTCTTGCTGGTGACCATTGGGATTTTGCTCAGTGAACTTCCAAGCGTTGGGGCCTTCGATCACGCCACCGGAAAGATCAGCCGTCCCCTTGCTACCGTGAGCGTACTCGGCAACGTGCGTCCAACCACCTTTGAGGTGTCGACCCTGGCTGAACATCTTGGTGCCATCGGAGAACGTGTACTCACAGGCCGTGTGGTCAAAGATCTGCGACTTCGTGGCATCACCACCTTCTCGCTGCTCACGACCACCCATCCCGTTACATTCGACGGGGTATTCACCCTTGACCCAGCAACCAACATCCAAGTTATGGATGTGCTGTTCGCAAATCTGGTCACCGGACAACCAATTAAAGTGATACCAGTTGTTGGTTTGGAACGCCATTTCGCTGTGGTCCGGTTGGCGATTGCGATACCAAATGCCCCCACCATTCCAATAGACACGCAAAGCGATGACGTCACCGATCGCTCCGTTGTGGATGCGATCGATGGCTTCCATGTACTTCGGCTCGTGACGTCGCTGCAATCCGATGCCGACCATCAAGTTCTTTTTCTTGGACTCTTCGACCGCATCAAGTACGCGACGAACACCAACGGCATCCGATGCGACTGGTTTTTCCATAAAGACATGCTTGCCTTGCTGGACGGCGTAATCGAATTGCTGTGGTTTGAATCCGGGCGGGGTTGCAATGATGACGAGATCGCAATCGGTATCGATGGCTTTCTTGTAACCATCAAATCCGGCGAACTGACGATCCGGTGGACAGTCAATTTTGTCTTTGTTCTTGCGTGACAGACTGTTCAGCGCCGAAGAAATCTTGCCGGGGAACGCATCCGCGGCGGCAACCAGTTTGACATTCCCTTTAGTATTGAAAATATTCTGCGATGCACCCGATCCACGACCGCCACAGCCAATCAATGCGAAACGAATCTCATCACTGCCCGCCGCGTGCGCGGTGCGGGCAATCGTGCTGGTCAATGCAGCACCGGCTGCCGCAGCAGTCGAAGTCTTCAAGAAGGTGCGCCGTGTCGAGTCTTTTTCCATCAGTGATGTCCTCAAGGAGTTGGGGATAATGGGAATACGATTGGGATGGTCGATGTTCCGAACCTGAATTGTAAACGAAACTGGCAATCCAAATGGACCACGCGACGCGGTTTTCGCAACGAAATCCATCTGTCGACCCGAAGTCTGGTTTTTCGGGGCGATTGACCGCTGCCGATGCCGAGCCAATGCCACCGACAAGGCTACTTGGGGGTCAGCGACGCTGGCAAAGCCCGCGACCCAATGTGCCCCGGCGAGTCGTGCCGCTCCAATTCTTGACTTGTCGCTTTTACTCTACAATCGCGGCACCGCACGGCCGCCAAACTGGCGAGACCCTCTCGGCTGACCCACTTAACCTGCCCCACCGACCTGATCCGAAAGTTCGCCGATGATTCAACGTGACGCCTCTGTTTTGCTGACCCCGAGTTCCGAAGAATTGCGATTCCTACCCGAAGGCCCCTACCGAAACCCTAACGGAATGGTCTCTTGGGTCTCGATCCAACACGGCAAGGATTCGCAGGTGGGAGCCGTCAACCTGCTTGATCTCGAGTCGCTGGAGAACAAGTCGTTTGAACATCCCGGCCGCCCCGGTTTTGCCTTTCCAACCGACCGTGACGGTGTGTTCGTCGTCGGTGCCGAGCACTCGCTGTGGCTATTTGATACCAACACACGGCAGAGCCGACCGTTTGTCGATGGCATCGATCAGGGTGTCAGCGGAACCGTTGTCAACGACGGACTGTGCTACGACGGGCATCTGATTTTTGGCTGCAAGGACCTCCAGTTCGCCGACCACAAAGCGGGTCTGTACTTGTTACGAGCCGGCGAAACCGAACTGATCCAACTGGATGACAAACAACTGTGCAGTAACGGCAAATTCATCATCGCCGACGGCGACACCCACACGTTGTACGACATTGACACGCCCACACAAAAAATCACGGCTTGCGAAATCGACTTTGCCGCCGGCAAACGCGGCGATGTTCGGACGGTCGTCGACCTTTCCGATGGCGACGTCTATCCCGACGGCATGATCTTGACCCCGGATCAAAAAAGTCTGATCGTTGCGATTTTTAACCCGCACGACGCCACCGTCGGCGAGGCGCGTCAGTACTGCATCGCCACAGGCATGATACAAGCGATTTGGAACTGCCCAGGATCGCCGCGGGTCACTTGCCCCCAACTCATCGAGCACGACGGCGGCGTGAAACTACTTTTGACGACGGCCGATGAAGGAATGGATAGCGAACTACGAGCAAAGAATCCAAACGCGGGTTGTCTCTTCATCGCCGACACCGATTTTAATTCGCTCAACGACAACCCGGTTTACCCGATTCCCTCAGGTTTGGCTTGAAAACATTTCATTCCGACGTTCCATTCGAGCAACGAATCACGAGCAAGATTCAGATGAACAGCAACGACGAACAACCAAAACTGAACATCAGCCCGGACGCACCGCCCGTCAACGTGCCGACATTTGGTTGCGTCGTTTACGTATCACCGCATGACCAGGGCGTTCAAGCCAGGTGTGCCAACTTGGCCGACTTGAGCTTCGTGGGCGCGACCGAGCGAGATGCGCTGAGCCAGATGGTTCCGGCCTTTAAAAAACGAATCGCCGATTGCATGCAGCGTGGAGAAGACATTGCGTGGATCGATCCGCCAGCGACGATCGATTCAAACGAACAAAAACGTTTTATCCCCGTTCATTTGTAGATCCGTCGAATTGCAAACGGTCGGGTTCGCTGGTTCAGCGTTCTATCGCAATGCCCGCACCGCCAACGTTCGCGCCCACGTCGCGCTGAAACTCCCCAGTCGTTCTTTGACCGGCACGCGTTGCAGCGAAAGGTAAAGCCCGCTGAAACGTTCCAGTCGCTCGGTCAGTGCGTCGTCAGCCAAGTCATCGAAATCGACCGAGGACGAATAATGCGATCGCCCCGTATCCGGTACATCCAGCAACGGATTGCACCAAGCATCGATTCCAATGGCGTCGGCTCCTAACGCAACGAGTTTGACGGCATCGTCGGCAGTAATCTCGCCGGGCACGATCCAGAGTGGAACCTTCTTGCCGTTAGCATCGTTGATCAATTGCCGTGCCCGACGCGTCAGCGCGGCCAACTGCAGCGGCTCCAATGCGACCTGGTCCAGACGCACGATCAATCCATCCGGTTTGGCGGCGACAGCCAGCGGGACTTCTTGCTCCAATCGAAACGGACCAATCGACGTGAACACGGCAGCCGATGGTGCCAGTTGCCGCAGTTGATTCAGTTTCGATGACAGTTTTTCAAATGAGTCGACGTCGGGAGGGAAGGTTGCTGCCGGAACCCAGCTGCCGTCGGTTTCCGCATCACTTGGATTCTTGGATTCCCAACGAGCAATCTGTTCAGGCGAATACGCAAAACGCCCCGACGTGTCGCGCGGCATCATCAATCGAACATCGATAATGGTTGCATGGTCAAAATCCTTCGGACTCAATCCGTAACGCTCGGGTCGATAAGGCACGATTCGCGGAAAGTAGGTCGGTTCCTCCGTGGTACTCTCGGCCTTATCGTCCGCATTCTCGCCTTTGGAATCCGAATCGGCAGCGGACTGGGGCGCATGAAAGTCGGTTTTCACGTCCGGGCCCGACAAATCACTCCGCAGTGCCGACACCAAAATGTTGTGACGGCTAACCGCGACAGCCAAGTCATCGGCTTGACTGGTTGGCAATTCGCACCAACGCGGATCGTACCAAAACAACGGCAAGTCCAGCGTCAATGGATCTCTCTTTTGTCGAACGATCGTGCTCTGAATCGTCTGACCGGGCGTGCCTGCCCACGATGTGCTGGCCGGTGGCGGCAATAGGTAAAGCGTTGCGAGTCTGTCGTCCATTTTGCTTATCGCCAGTTGGGGCCGACCTCTCCGCGACGTGATATCTCTTCGTCCAACATCGCGTTGGGGACAATCCTGCGAAACTCTTTGGCATCACCGCGAATCGAAGCGTTAATCAATAACAATCCCAATCGAACGGCCTCTCGTTTTCGCAGCGGCGCCTCGGTGACGCCCTCGGCTAGACTTTTTGCATGACCACGAATAAAGATCGTCACATTATTCATCGCGTCGCCGAGCCGTTCGCCGGCGTCGCCACCGATCACAATCGTGCCTCCCAATGCACCGACCGCGGTCTCGTCGCCCACGTTGCCGCGGACAAAAATCCCGCCGCCCCGCATCCCGGCGCCACACCGATTTCCCGCTGCTCCATAAATGGCAAGTGTCCCTCCGGACATCGCCACACCGGCACCATCGCCGGCATCGCCACGAACTCGAACCGCGCCGCTAATCATGCCTTCACCCACACCGTTACCAACATTTCCAGTTTGCCGAACATCGGTTTCCGCGTTAAATGCGTAGGCGTAGTCACCCAGAGGACCGTCGACTTGCAGTCCAACCGGATGGTTCAGTCGCATCAGGGCGGCATGTTGCCCGGCGGCGCCAACGATCTTGACCGGAACCAGTTCTTCACTCGATTCGCCGGGATCCACAGCGTGGATGGCGCGAAACAATTCCGCCGACGATAGCTCCGACATCGAAAACACATGCTCGACCGCCGCTGATGACCGCAGAACATCATCATCAGAGTCGGTGGGAGGGGACATGGGCGGTAAAAACGATGATGGAACTGGCGGAGAAGGGCAGGTGTGCTTGCTCAGTCGAGCGAACCGGATTGCATGGTCAGGATTCGTGCGACGATCGATTCCATCTTAGCCGCTGCCGCCTCGCCCGCCCGGAGAACTTCCGTGTGATTCGCGTTTACTGCCACATCGACGTTCGCCACATTCGTTACCATCGACAAACCCAACACCGGCAGACCGATTTCCGCCGCCGCCAAGACTTCCGGGACCGTACTCATTCCCGCGACATCGGCGCCAATCTTTCGCTGCATTCGGTACTCGGCCCGCGTTTCATAAGTCGGTCCAAATGTCGCTAAATAGGTTCCTTGATACGCTGTGAAGCCTTCCTCAACCGCCACCCGCATCGCGATGGATGACATCCAGGGGTCATAAATATTCCCGCGCCGACCCAGTGGCAACTCGGAGGAGTGATCGGCGCACAATGACTGGCCGGTCATCAGATTGATGTGATCGCGAATGACGACGATGTCACCCACTCGCAACTTAGGGTTCACGCCGCCCGCGGCATTGCTGACGATCAATCGCTTCGCGCCCAACGCAGCCATCACATGAACGGGAAACGCGACCGCGTCGATTGACCAACCTTCGTAGCGATGAAACCGGCCTGCCATCGCGACCACGGGTGAACCTGCCAA
The DNA here is from genome assembly GCA_013002105.1 of Pirellulaceae bacterium. The sequence goes on from JABDKS010000214.1 coordinate 7,342, forward strand.
CATACCAGTGATCAGTTCGCCGCGATGACCACCAGCGGTCGATTTGGCAAATCCGGGAATCTCCCGATAGGCAATCACGACCGGATCTTCAATCTTGTCGGCCAAGCCACCCAAGCCGCTGCCCAAGATGATGGCGGTGTTGGGAATCAAATCGGTGCGTCTGCGGACAAATTCCACGGCCAAGTCGCGAAAGGCCCCGCGCTCGGCAATGTGTTTCGACGCTGGAGACCCGCTGCCTCTGGCCAAACCGGACGATTGAAAATCATCGGACATAAAGAACATCCAAAAACGAACGATGCGCCGGATCGATTAAAATACGCAAACGCCGCTGCAAAGGGTTACCGCAACCGACGGTTTACGCCATTCGCGTTTGATCCGCTTGGGCGACGATCTCGCGAACGATCGCCTGTAATTTTGGAGCTGCCTCGTTCGCTGTCGCAATGATTTCTTCCACATTGGCGGGCTTGAGTGCGTCGGGCAAACACATGTCGCTAATCACACTGAGTCCAACTACTTTCATTCCACTGTGAATGGCAACAATCGTTTCGGGCACCGTACTCATCCCGACCGCATCTGCACCAATGGTACGCAAGAACCGGTATTCAGCGCGGGTCTCCAAATTGGGACCGGCCACGGCAACGAAGACACCTTTGTGTACGCCGACGCCCTGCTGGCGTGCGATCGCGATCGTCCGATCAATCCACTGTTGATCGTAGGGTTCGCACATATCGGGAAAACGTTCACCCAAGCGATCGTCATTGACGCCAATCAACGGGTTGTCGCCCATCAAATTGATCTGGTCTTCGATCACCATGATGTCGCCGGCCGCGAAATACGGATTCAATCCGCCGCACGCGTTGCTGACGATCAACAGTTCCGCGCCAAGAGCTTTGAAGACGCGAACCGGAAGGGTGACCTGCTTGAGCGGGTACCCTTCGTATAAATGAAAACGGCCCTCCATGGCCACAACGGGTACGCCGGCAAGTTTGCCGCACACCAGTCGCCCTCGATGGCTCGTCGCCGTCGAAGTCGGAAAATGTGGGATGTCGCCGTAATCGAGCGTTGCCTCGATTTCGATCTCGTCGACCAGTCCTCCCAGACCGGTGCCCAAGATGATACCGACGCGTGGCGTTGCGCCAAACGCTGTTTGAATTTTTTTCTTCGCGTCTTGAATCTTGTCATACAAATCGAGCATCGCAGGTACTTCTTTCTGCCGTTTTTTCTTTGAAGTGATACCAACATGATAGCGCCGCAATCACATCACCGCGATTGGGTGTCAAAACCACGCTGTGACAATGGAGTGCGACGCGATGGACCAGATTGACCACTCCGTTGCATCGAGCCAGTGGTGTCAACGAGGTTGCGTTAATTTGGTAACATCCACGGCGGACCCTGTCTGTTCGATCTCGCTCACTTCAAATGAATCAATATGGCCACACCTGACCCGGAAGTCTTCGAGAAACTCGCTTCTTTCTACCTTGGCCGTCATTACGACTTGGGTAAGCAAGAATTGCGTCCTGAATTGTTGATGTACGACGCAAAGGACCTTTGCACCCATGCGATGTGCGTGGGAATGACCGGTAGCGGCAAAACCGGTTTGTGCTTGTCGTTGTTAGAAGAAGCGGCCATCGACGGCATCCCAGCCATCTGCGTCGACCCCAAAGGCGACTTGGCAAACTTGCTGCTCGCCTTTCCCGATCTTGAACCGAATGATTTTAAACCTTGGTTGGAGGAAGAAGAGGCCAAACGCAAAGGCGTGTCGCTCGATGAGCTCGCGACCAAAACGGCGAACATGTGGCGCGATGGCCTCGCCTCCTGGGGACAAACTCCCGAGCGAATCAAAAAATTCAAAGACTCGGTCGACGTCGCCGTCTACACGCCGGGCAGCAACATCGGTCTGCCACTGACCGTGCTGAAAAGTTTTGACGCACCTCCGCCCGAGGCGCGTGACGACGCCGAACTGATCGGCGATAAAGTGACCGGGTCCGTCAGCGGGTTACTGACGTTGATGGGAATCGATGCCGATCCGATGACGTCCACCGAGCATATCTTGCTGTCGTCAATCATGAGCCACGAATGGCGTGAAGGCCGAAACGTCGGCATTGCGCAACTGATCCGATTGATCCAAGAACCTCCCATTAAACGGATTGGCGTCGTCGACGTCGATTCGTTCATGTCGGCGTCTAATCGCGGCAAGCTGGCAATGAAGCTGAACAACCTGCTAGCCTCACCGGCGTTCGCATCATGGCTCGAAGGCGAAGGACTCTCGATCAAACGATTGCTCTACACGCCCGAAGGCAAACCACGGTTGACGATCCTCTCGATCGCTCACCTGAACGACAGCGAGCGAATGTTTTTCGTCACCATCCTGCTGAACGAACTGGTCGCCTGGATGCGAACCCAGAGCGGAACGAGCTCGCTGCGCGCGATGTTCTATATGGACGAAGTCGCCGGTTATTTTCCCCCGGTCTCCAAACCGCCCTCCAAACCGCCGATGCTGACGTTGCTCAAGCAAGCGCGAGCATTCGGACTGGGCATCACCTTGGCCACGCAAAATCCCGTCGACCTGGATTACAAAGGACTGTCGAACATCGGAAC
>JABDKS010000269.1 GCA_013002105.1 Pirellulaceae bacterium
TTTCGTCGTCGTCATCGGATTGTGCTGTGGCAACGCGTGGCGCGACGACAAACACTTGACGTCCTTCGTCCAATTGGGCTTTGACAAATGTCCACCATCGGTCCTTCCAACCGTCGTGCGCCAAGTAGGTATTCACAACGCCACGACCGGGAGGCTGTTCACGCAACGTGCTCAACTCCACGTCACCGAACAGTGTCATTGCTACCGATCGGGGAATCGGAGTGGCCGACATGACGAGGTAATGTGGATCGACGCCGCCGCTGCGCAGCGCAACACGTTGGCCGACGCCGAATTTGTGTTGTTCGTCAATCACGCACAGACCCAAGTGCGAGAATTCGACGCCGTCCTGTAGGAGTGCCTGGGTGCCGATCAATAGGTCGATATCGCCGCTGCTGGTTTCTTGCAACACCTCGCGTCGATCCGATGCGGAAAGTGAACCGCACAGTAAACCCAGTCGAACGCGGCTATTGGCAAGCGTTCGACTTAACGTTTGATAATGTTGTCTCGCCAAGACTTCGGTCGGGGCCATCAAGACAGCTTGATGCTGATTGGCCACAGCCAGCATCATCGCATAGATCGCGACGACGGTTTTGCCGCTGCCGACGTCGCCTTGCAGCAAGCGATTCATCGGAAACTGACGACCCATATCACGGCTGACGTCGGCGATAGCGGTTTTCTGATCGCCGGTCAGTTCAAAGGGAAATCGTTTTAGAATGCGGGCGTCGATGACAGCTGATGATTCCAACGGTGGCGATTGCAAATTGGTCGTCAACTTACGTCGCCGCATTGCCAGTGCCAGTTGCATGACCAGCAGTTCTTGAAACACGAACCGTGTGCGACTGGACAATAATGTCGCTGCGCTATCGGGATGGTGGACTTGGCGAATCGCCTGGCCGATATCGGGAAGGTCTCCGACGATATCGATGCCAGAGTGTCGAAGTGTTTCGGCGGCGGATTGCCGTAAACGCTCGGGCATTACTTCGCTCAAGTCGTCCGCAACGTCCCGCAGAACTTCCGCGGTCAACCTGCGCAGCTCGATTTGTTTGACGCCTTCGGTTAACGGGTAGACCGGCAAAATTCGCGGCTCCGGCTGCGATTCATTGTCTCCTAGAATGGCGACCTTAGGATGAACAAACTCCCAGCGCAGCCCGTTGAGCTTGGGCTGGCCCGAGATCATCACCTGTCGATCGAAGGTTAGTTGTTCGGCGCGAAACGGTTGATTGAAAAAGAGAATGCGAACGGCGCCGGATTCGTTTTCGACGATGGCGCCGAACACCGATTTACCGGCGGTTCGCGAGACGATTTCGGCATCGGTGATTTTTCCCACCAGCGAGGCCGCGACACCCTCGCGCAAGTCGGTCACTTTGGCCGATGGTGCGGGATGTTCGTAGTCACGCGGAAACAAAAAAAGCAGGTCGCGGACGGTTCGCAGGCCCAGTTTCTCCAGCCGTTTGGCGCGGCCGTTGCCGACACCGGGTAGGTGCTGCAATCGAGTTGCTAGCGTGACGGACGCCGATTCATCCGGCATTGGGCGGCGTTCCATATCGTTTGCGGAGTTCCCGGGTCATTGACGGAGATTTCTCGTCGTTGGCGGACGTTCGACGAAAATCGAGGCTTGGGGGGATTGGAACAGGTATTTCCTCAGCAAACAAATCCGCAGTGTTGACGTGATCTATCTTGTCGCGGTTTTGATAGTTTTCCTATGGTTCAATCGACCCACAGCGACCGTACCGTTGGTTTGGCCCAGGTGCGTTACTGACGCATGTCATCAGGCCGGTCGCCCTGAGAACGATCTGAATCAATCTGGATGAAGCGCCCGCCGTCCTATCGCAAGCCGCTGTCGCTCGACACCGAGACGATCGACGCAGCACCCACACCGCCAAGCAAGGTTGAAGTAATTCGCACGCTTGGTCAGGGTCGTGCCGCGCGCGCTCAATTGGTCCGAGCGACCATGGCGGACGGAACGACCATCCAGTGTGTCGAAAAAGTCTTTGCACCGGGGCTCCTCACACGCACACTCTACCGTTTCTCGTTTCAGGCGCCATTTGGCTACCAAAAAAACCGCGATGCGATTCTAGCAAGCTTTTATCGGCGACGTGTTGCCGCCGCCGTATTGGCTGCAAGCGATATCCAGTGTCCCACTTCCCTGCCCTTTCCGCCATCGCCACCGGCCGTCGCGCAGCCGCTGTATGTTCGCTATGACACCACTGCTCGCGCGTGGGTATTGGCTGCCCAGTGGATCCAAGGTCGCGGTATCGTTCCAGCGCCGGCCGACACGACACGAATCGGTCGCATGTTGCAAACGGTCACCACGCGGGGTCAGTCGGCGAGTGTTCCACAATCGGAAATTCGCGATTTGGTCACACTCATGGGTGAAATCGAATCGACGTTGCAGAAATGTGGGCTCTACGGTTCGGGTTGGCAAGTCGCGCCGCGAGCGATGGTTTCGACGGCCAACTTGCTGCGTTTGGACAATCAGTACGTCGTCATCGACCTGGAATCAGGCATTCCAGCGATTCTGGTCCCCAGTTACATCTTTCGCGGGCTCCGGCGCGGGACGGCGCCCCCTTTTGATGATCTGGATGCGGATCAATTAACCCGCTGGATCGACTCCAGCGCACCGCTGCTGACGTTTCGAATCGGTTGCGATGCGGTCAGTCAATTGCGCCGTGACGCGGAAAAATTGATTCATCATTCGACGGCGTGGAAAGAGGCGGAATTATCTCTGTTTCGTCGTCCATGGAACTGGCTCCATGGTCGGCGGCGAAATGCATACCGCGCCGAATGCGTGCGACGATGGAAGCAGGACAACCTGATCGACTCGCAAACACATGCACAATTGTCGACGAAGTCGTGGAAGGCGACGACATGGTTCAAAGCGGCGGTAATCTGGCTGGCAGGTTTGCTGCCGTCATCGATGGGGCGTTTCGCCAGTCGGCTGATGGGTCGCTACGATACGCGAGCCAAGTTCGCACGATGCATCCAAGACTCGGAGTATCGGTCGGCGTCGTATCAAGCATACGTCTCGCGACGCTATGCTCGCTGGATCGACCAGGGACGAATCGGCCCGCAAACCAGTCGCAACGTCGTCGGCTCGGCTGTACACACGGTGTTGGCAGCGATCACGCCGCCGAAATTGCATCGGTTGCTGGTGGACTCGCGAAGCCGAATCGATGCGTTGACCGTTTGTGTGTTGTTGCTGTTTAGTCGTCGTTATCAATCGTGGTTCGGACGACGACAAATTGAATCGACGATCACGCGTTGGGTGGATGCCAAGCGAATCACGCTGCAACAGGCGGCCAAGTTACAAAATGACCTTTGTGGTGAAGAGGTCGGAGTCTACACGCGAGGTTTCGGGCTGCACTTGGCCTTGAAGGCTTTGGCACCCGTCATGCTGCCAGCAAAAGTGGGTGGGATCGCCGCATTTGCGGGCACCGGCAATCCCTGGTTTTTGGTGCCGCTGGTTTTTACACCCGTGTTGCGAACGATATGCACGATTGGCAGCACTTGGGTAAACCGACAGCAACGCATTGCTCACGGTGAGGCCTTGATGGTTTGCTGGATTCCAACGTTGGGAACGGGTGCCTTTTTGCTACAGATGTTTGCCAGTCGGC
>JABDKS010000287.1 GCA_013002105.1 Pirellulaceae bacterium
AAGCCACGCCGGAAAAATCAGACACGACCGGATCGGATGACACGAAGGCCGACGCGGTGAAAGAATCACCATCCAAGGACGCGGGGCAGGAGGAAGCGGCTGAGAAAACCACGAACGCCGCCGAAAAAGAACCCGCCAAGAAGGCCGACAAGAATACTGACAAGGCATCGGACGCCAACGACGATTCAGCCGAATAGTCGGCGCTGCGTGCGAGATTGTTGGCTCGTCGCAGATTCCTTTGCTGCCCAACATCTTGCCGAGCCAGTCCCATCTCTCCTGATCCAAGCGACAACGAATCGATTCGGCGCGAGAAAGCGTCGGAACCTCCGGATCGCCAAAACATCGACGGCCAAAACATCGATGGCCAAGACATCGACGGTCTCAATGGGGACGCCCGTAATGGGATCGACCAGGCGGCGGGCGAATCCGTTTATCGCGATTTCGTTGTTCCCGAGTCCGCGATCGGCCAACGGATCGATCTGTTTTTGACGCAAGCGTGCGATGGATACAGCCGCACACAGATCCGTGACGCGGTGCAAAATGATTCGGCGACCATCAATGGTCGCGTTGTCAGGCCAAGTGTGAAGCTGAAACCTGGCCAGCAAATCCGATTTCTGCTGCCGGTTCCCGTTTCCGACGATACGGTCCCCGAGAATATCCCGCTGGATGTGTTGTACGAAGACGACGGTCTGGTTGTTGTCAACAAATCAGCCGGCATGGTCGTTCATCCGGCTCGCGGCAATTGGACAGGAACGTTAACGAGCGCCTTGGCGTACCGTTTTCAGTCGCTGTCGGACGTGGGTGGTCCCACGCGACCGGGAATCGTTCATCGGCTCGATCGTGATACCAGCGGCGTAATCGTCGTTGCCAAAACCAATGCGGTCCACTTGAGCTTGAGCGAACAGTTTGCCAACCGTGTGGTGCAAAAGGAGTACTTTGCAATTGTGGCCGGGCGAATCGATCGTGACCGGGATGTCATTGATGCGGCGATCGGGCGTCATCCGTTTCAGCGTGACAAACAAGCGATTCGCGAAGATCATTCGACCAGCAAACCAGCGTCGACGTTTTACGAAGTGATCTCGCGACACGGTCGTTTTTCGCAAGTACGATTGCACCCCAAGACCGGCCGAACTCATCAGTTACGTGTTCACCTGAGTCACATCGGCAGTCCGATTATTTGCGATCGACTCTACGCGGGGCATGCCGAGATCACACGATCCCAATTGATGCAGCAACCGCTACGCGGAGCCAAGCAGGACGATCCGATCATGCTCAAACGACAAGCGTTGCATGCTCGGAAACTGACGTTCACCCATCCGCAAAGTGGCAAAGAGATGACGTTCGAGGCACCCATTGCCGACGACATTCAAAGCGTGATCGCATTGCTGGAGACCTATTCGTCGCACTGACGCTGACGACATTTAGTCGCTGGCGAAAGTGAGACGAGACGTTACCGCAGATTGCGAACCAGATCGTCGAAATTCAATTCCAACTGAGTATCGTCGTCGTCTCCGCCCAGCTCCTGATACATCAAGCTCGGTCGAATGTCGCGACTGTTTTGGTATTTGTCACTGCAGTATTCGCTGCATTGACCAACAAGTTGCAAATAGTAGATCTGACAAATTTGCATACCAGCGTAGATACGAACCGGTTGCACACAATGCATTTCCAGCGTCCACGTTCCGCAATAACCGACGTCACCAATGCTGCCACCGGGATTGATGAACAAGCCCAAACGGCCGAGCGAGCTGCGTCCTTGAATCATCGGAACCAAGTTGTGGGTTTCCGTCGATTCGACCGTGCGCCCCAAATACAAATGATTGGGTTGTAATGTCAGCCCATCGTCGGGAATTTCCAAACGCCGATAGCGATTGGGGGATGCAGCGTCCAACACCACTTCTTCGTAAACCAGCAATTCGTGGTGCAACGACAGGTTGTAGCTATTGGGGTTCAGCCGATCAGCGTGGAACGGATCAAGTTTGATGTCAGATTCCAGACGTCGTTGAATCTCGTCACCGGAAAGAAGCATTGCGTTTGATCATCCTCTTGGCAACAAACGTGTTCGTTCTCGAAAAGGTTTCAGCGTAGCTTCCGTTTTGAACTCTCCCCCCGCGGACAGAGCACGCGACGGAAACCACGCTGAAACCTTTTCGATCGCTGAATGGATCACGGAAATGGACGTCGGAGATTGTCGGAGGCTGCACAATCATTGTCAATCATTTTGCATCCCCATGAAACGACTTCGTCGCTATATTGGGCCTCTGAGCCGGAAAATGACGGATCGGCCTTTTGCGTACTCTGGATGCGTTGGACCAACGCCAGAGGGTGGAATCACCAAGCAGAAAAGGAATCCTGCGCGAAAAAAAGCCATTCCGCGTGACGCATTGTAATTCGGATTCAATCCATATGACGGGTATCCCAACGAAAACATGAGCAACATGAATCCCTACGCCGCAACGGCTGTTCCCGCCGCATTCGCCGAAGAATCAGCTCGAGCCGCCTTCATCCGCCGCACTTATTTGCACGTCGCAGGTGCTGTGTTGGCACTGATCGCCCTGGAAACCGTTATTTTCTCGGTCATTCCTGAACAGATGATGATCAATTTGGTCGGTCGCATGTCAGGCATGGGTTGGTTGCTGGTGCTCGGCGCGTACATGGCGGTTAGCTGGATGGCGCGATCATGGGCCACCAGTTCGACCTCCCGCGGAGCCCAATACGCCGGGTTGGGGCTCTATGTCGTCGCAGAAGCAGTCATTTTGCTGCCGCTGCTGTATCTCTCGATGCGACTGGATCCCAATTTGCCAATGATGGCAGGCATCGTGACCGTGTTGTGTTTCGCGTCACTGACGGCATTCGTTTTCATGACGAACGTCGATCTGTCTTCCTGGGGAAAATACCTTGCCTTGGCAGGATTTGCGGCAATCGCAGCGATTGTCGCGGGAATGATCTGCGGATTTTCGCTCGGGCTGTTTTTCTGTGCTGCCATGGTAGCCTTGGCGTGCGGCTACATTCTTTATGACACCTCCAACGTGATCCACCACTACCACACTGACCAACATGTCGCGGCCTCGTTAGCTCTGTTCGCGTCCCTGGTGCTGTTGTTCTACTATGTTCTACGGATCGCGATGATGTTCGCCAGCGAAGACTAAGCCAAAGGCTGCAAAACCAATTTTTATCAGCTGAACGATCAATGGCCGACTTGGACGACGTAACGCGATTGCCTGACGACTTTGACGGTCGTGTTCGTCTTTTTCCGCTGCCACAGTCCGTGCTGTTTCCGCATGCGATGCAACCGCTGCATATCTTTGAACCACGCTACTGCGAGATGCTGACCGAGTCGCTGACAACAGACAAATTGATTGCGATGACAACATTGACTGGTGGCCACGCGTCAATCGTGGATGACCTGCCACCCATCGCGTCGACCGCTTGCATTGGCAAGATCATATCGCATGTCGAAGTCGAAGATGACCGGCACAATATCTTGTTGGTGGGAATCAAACGCGCCAGAATCATACGAGAATTGGATACCGGGCGACCATTTCGGATGGCCGAGATTGATGTCAAAGACGATATCTATCCGCCCGCTGGAGCCGAAC
>JABDKS010000300.1 GCA_013002105.1 Pirellulaceae bacterium
CAGTTGGGGCTCTATTATCTCAGCAGCGTGCCGACCGACCGTGCGGAACCGAGCGAAGGACTTCGCGCGACCGTTGCTTGGCAACATGGTCTGGATCAGTGCAAGGTGCTGCTTTCGAGTGCCCAACTGAGTCAATTTCGATCGGGATTGCCGATCGAGAAAGAGTTGGATATCCGCGGTCAGCGTGGCGCGTATTTTGTCACAACGCAGTTGGAGCTCGGCGGTGACCGGCCCAATCAAGCGTGCTGGAGCATTGTTGCTAATGTGAATCAAGACCACAGTGATGTGGTCGGCTTGAATCGTCACCTTTTGACCGCATCGGACCTCCGTGGCGACTTGAGCCAAGACGTCGCAGGCAATCAACAACGACTGACGCAAATTGTCTCATCGTCCGATGGTCGGCAACTGGGCGCGAATCCACTGCGAGTGCAACGGCATCAGTCCAATGTTTTGTTCAACGTCATGCGCGGAGGAATTCCTCGGCACGGCTATCAGATTGACATTTCCGACTTTCGACAACATGTCCGTCACTTCAACAAGACGGTGTTCGATCGAACGCACGAATTCCTTGCCAGCCTTGGCAAGACGATCGCTCTGGCGGATTTGCTCGATCAGGTTGCCAAGACGGATGATGCGGATTTGTATCGCATCGCATTGGAGTATCTGCCGTTCACATACAGTCGGCGACATGGCGATCCGACGCGACCCTGGAACGCGTTTTCGATTGACTTCCTGAACGAAGACGGCTCGGAAAATCTCTGCTACGAAGGAAACTGGCGCGATATTTTTCAGAATTGGGAAGCTCTGTCGATTTCATTTCCAGACTTCGCTTCCAGCATGGTTTTCCGATTCGTCAACGCGTCGACTGCCGATGGATATAACCCGTATCGCCTGACAAAAGACGGTTTCGAGTGGGAGGTGGTGGACCCCGACGATCCTTGGGCCAACATTGGGTATTGGGGAGACCACCAGATTATCTATTTGCTTAAGTTGCTTGAATGTTCCAGGCAATTTAGTCCTTCGCGATTGGATCAGTGGCTGGGTGCTCCGTGCTGTACGTACGCCCAAGTTCCCTATCGAATTCGCAACTACGAGCAGATTGCCGCAGATCCGCAGAACACGATTGATTACGACCACGACCTTGCCGACGCGATCGAGCAGCGTGTAGAGGCCATCGGCGCGGATGGAAAATTGCTGGTCGATTCGGATGGCAATCCGCGGCATGTCACGTTGCTGGAAAAACTGCTGGTGCCTGCACTGGCGAAGATCTCCAACTTTGTTCCCGGTGGCGGCGTTTGGTTGAATACGCAACGACCCGAATGGAACGATGCGAACAACGCACTGGTGGGCAATGGCTTGTCGATGGTCACTGCCTATCATTTGCGCCGATTCTTTTCGTTTATTCAGGACTGGTTTTCTGAGCCTAATTTGCCGCAATCGGTCACGGTCTCGACCGAAGTTGTTGAATTGCTAAATCGACTTTCGAGCGTCTTGGAGGAGCATGCCAACACATTCGCGTCGCGGGTGTCGGATCAAGATCGCAAGAGAATCGTTGACGCACTGTCGATTGCTGGATCGGAGTATCGCGAGCGTCTGTACGATGTGGGTCTGTCCGGCGAAACCCAATCGCTTTGCTTGGACGACTGCGTTCAGTTCTCCAAACGCTGTCTGACGATGATCGATCATGCAATCAGCACGAATCGACGTCCCGACGGACTTTATCATTCATACAACCTGTTGACGGTCAACGGTGACGAAGCGTCGATCAAATTTCTGTACGAAATGCTCGAAGGACAAGTCGCCGTGCTCAGTAGCGGCGCACTGTCGCCCCAGCAGGCTGTCGAAGTCTTAGACGCGTTGCGTGCCAGTAAGATCTATCGACCGGATCAGCAGAGCTACATGCTGTATCCCGATCGTGAATTGCCGCGTTTTCTGGAGAAGAACACTTTGGCGACAGGATCGCTGCAGAGATCGCGGTTACTACAACAGTTGATTGCCGATGGTGATACATCGGTCGTGCGACAAGATGTGTGTGGAGAAGTCCATTTCAAAGGAAACTTTCGTAATGTTGCGGATATGAATCGTGCGTTGTCATCTCTTTCCGATGACGCGAACTATGCACAACTCGTAGGCATGGAACGTGACTTATTGAACGAGCTGTTCGAGGAAACATTTCACCACAGTGATTTCACTGGCCGTTCGGGTACATTCTTTGCCTACGAAGGTCTCGGTTCGATCTATTGGCACATGGTGTCCAAGTTGGCCTTGGCTGTGATGGAAAACTACATTTCGGCCAAGCAATCCGGGTGCGACGCGGCAGTGCTCAAGCGACTTCAGGATCATTACTGCGAGATTCGCGACGGAATCGGTTTGATCAAGACACCCGACCATTATGGTGCCTTTCCGTCGGACCCTTATTCGCACACACCCAAGAACGCCGGCGTCCAGCAACCCGGTATGACCGGGCAAGTCAAAGAAGACATTCTGACACGCTATGCCGAACTTGGAATGCGAATTGACGAGGGCGTGTTGCATTTTGATTTGGGACTCTTTGAGTCCTCGGAATTCTTGAAAGCGGATGCCGAATTCGAGTTTTATGACTTGGATGATCAACATGTGCGGTTACCGGTATCGGCCGATTGTTTCGCGTACACGATCTGCCAAGTGCCGGTCGTTTATCATCGAATTAGCGAGAACCAGAAACAAAAAGGACTGACCGTCCATTTCACGGATGGAAACGTTGCGCAAAGCACTGACCTGCGTCTATCAGCAAGCCAAACTGCAAGTCTTTTTTCGAGACTTGGTGAAATTGCCAGAATCGACATTCATGTCGATTCAAAGTTGTGCAGCTAAGCTGTACGTGTCCCCCCCCCTTCCACAGAAACCCAACCTGCTAAGGAACCGTGAAATGCTGCTTCCAACTACTTCGATGCGTGTGTTGCTCACACTACTTTTGCTTGGCCTTGTCCACGCGACCGTCAGCCCGAAATTGATCGCGCAGGAAAAGGTTGATGCGAAGGATCTGAAACTGGTTTGGCAGGACGATTTCAATGGCGACTCTTTGGACTATTGCAAATGGGCCGTCGAAGTGAACGCGTTCGGCGGCGGCAATCAAGAGTTGCAGATCTATACCGATCGCAAAGAAAACGTTCGGGTTGAGGGCGGTAACTTGGTTCTAGAATTGCACAAAGGAAAAGTCGGAATTAGTGGTACCGATCGCGACTATTCATCCGGACGTGTTCGGACCAAGAACCGTGGTGATTGGAAATACGGACGAATCGAAGTCCGGGCGAAACTGCCAGTCGGAGCCGGCGTGTGGCCGGCCATTTGGATGCTGCCAACCGACGAAAAGTATGGTGGGTGGGCGTCCAGCGGCGAAATCGACATCATGGAATACCGCGGACAGGAACCCAATAAAGTTTTGGGGACGCTGCACTACGGGGGCGGATGGCCGGACAACAAATACACCGGGGACGAGTTCGTTCTTGCGGAAGGAAATTTTAACGAAGACTTCCATACGTTCGCGGTCGACTGGCGCGAAGGAAAGATTCAGTGGTTTGTCGATGGCAAACACTACCAGACCCAAACCAAGTGGGATTCGGCCGGTGGTGAATTCCCCGCACCGTTTGACCAAAAATTTCACTTGGTGCTGAATCTTGCTGTCGGCGGAGGTTTTGTAGGTCCGCCGAACGATCAAACGAAGTATCCGCAGCAGTTGCTGATCGACTACGTTCGCGTCTACGAATAGCTGCCGGCGTTTTTTTTCCGATCGATCCCGGAGCTAGGCTGCCGGGACGTGACCCAATCGCCAGGACAGGTCCTGGCCTACGGTAACTGGCACGCGGTAACAACGGCAGCTATCGGCAAGCGTGCGGCGTCGCATCGCTTGAATCGTTGTCCACCGATTGCATGGGGGCAGTCGGCCGACCGGTCAGCTACTCTTTGTCATCATGATCGGCGTGATCATGTTCAGCGTGATCATGTCCTTCATGGTCATGAT
>JABDKS010000335.1 GCA_013002105.1 Pirellulaceae bacterium
GAGTTGTTTTCCGCAGGCGTCGATCACTCTGCTGATCAAATCATCAGCCTGCTGGCCGCTTAGGGTTGCGTCATGTTTTTGCAACTCGACTGTCATCAGCACCCGCTTGCTCTCCTGGCCGTCCTTCTGCTCGTCGCGATACGTCTCACGATAGGTCACCGACGCCAACTCCGTCCCGACCGCTGCCCGCACCACGTTCTCCATTTCGCGCCAACGCACACTTTCGGCAACCACAAAGTTCAGGTCTCTTTGGATCGACGGAAACTGGCTGACGGCTTGTTGCTGTGGGACCAATTGAGCCTGGTCCATCAGAACGGGTAGCGATAGTTCGGCAGCCACGACTTCGCCCGGCAGTTTGAGTCCCTTCATCACTTTGCGGTCAACCTTGCCGATGTAACCCAGCAGTTGATCACCGAGCTTGAACTCCGCACAACCACCCGACGCGAAACCGGATCGTTCGACAGACTGGACATCTAAACTTTCTTCGATACCCATTCGGCCGAGCAAGGTTTCGATCAAACCCTTGAGCGTGAAAAAATCAACACCTGCTAACATACCAAGAGAATATTGTTCGTCAGGCAACGCATCAGCCGATTTGCCGGGCAGATAGATATGAGCAATCTCAAACAGGTTGGCCTCGATACTGGCCGACGCCCAGTTCTTCGTTCGACCTTGCAGCAAGCTGGGAATCAAAGTCCGCCGCAAATGCCGCGCGCCTTTCAACATCGGCGTTTCCGTTTGCAATGCCGGTCGATCCGTCCAGGGTGACAAGGTTTCGTCCAGCCCCCCGGTGACGACGCTGGGTGTCATCGCCTCACTCAATCCGCCGGCAGTCATCACGTGCCGAACACGATCCATTGCTGTATCAAATGGCCTGCGCGAACTGGGCGCAACCGGAATCGGCGAGTCTTCGGGAATCTTGTCATAGCCGTGGATCCGCGCAACCTCTTCGATCAAGTCGGCCTCGCGGGTCAGATCATGCCGCCAGGTCGCGGGAATAAACGTCGAGGATCCCTCGGATGTTTCTGATTCGCTGCAACCCAGCTCGGTCAGGATTCGAGTCACATCGGCGCGGTCAATCTGGATTCCCAGAATCCGTTCCAACTGACTCAGCCGCAATACGATCGGGGGTCGGTCCGGAACTTGCGCGGCAGTATCGATGACACCATCGGCGACACTGCCGCCAGCCAAATCAACAATCAGTTCGCAAACTCGGCGGCTGGCCCAATCAACACCGACCGGATCGACTTTGCGTTCGAAACGATAGGAGGACGGACTATGCAGTTTCAGCTTCCGCGCCGTCCGTCGAACCGACAGCGGTGTAAAGATCGCCGATTCAATGACCACGTCGGTCGTTGATTCATTAACTTCCGAGTCGGCGCCGCCCATCACCCCGGCGACGGCGACCGCTTGCTTGGCGTCAGCGATCACGCACATCGATTGATCCAATTCGTATTGCTTGTGATCGATCGCGTTGATCTTCTCGCCTTTGCCCGCCGGACGCACAATGATTTTGGAATCGGCAACCTTGGCGTAATCAAAAGCGTGCAGTGGTTGACCGCATTCCATCAACACATAATTCGTCGCGTCGACGACGTTGTTGATACTTTGAAATTGCTCCAAAGAGCCGTCTTTTTTTCGTTTCCAAAATACCGACGACAGCGCCTCGACCAGCCAATCCGGACTTGGTCCCACTTTCACGCCTTGGATCACTCGGGCTGTGTAACGGGGACAGGCATCGATGAACTGGTTTTCAACCTTCAACAGCGAATCGACCGACACCGATCCGGCTGCGACTTTGGGCTTGGGCAGGGTTAGCGGAAGCCCGTACAGGACGCTAACTTCCCGCGCCACGCCGATATGGCCAAGGCAGTCACCTCGATTGCTGGTCACTTCCAAATCGACGACCACGTCTCCGTTGATCGTATCGGTACCTTCATGATTCAGTCCTGACAGACTCAAACGTAGTTCCAGCTCCTCCGGAGTCATCGGCAGGTCGACGTAGTTTGACAACCAGTTCAAAGAAACAAGCATGTTCGGTAGCGATCAACGAAAACGGGGGAAATGATTGAGTTCCAAGTCACCAATTTATCGAATCGCAAAAATCCGCCTACCCGCGGGTCGTTTGCCCGGCACCGGCCGACCGCTCGCTTTGGGACAAATTACCCGGCACAAGATAGAATGCGGTTTCCATCGCCCCACTGATCCGTCCTAGCTCCTCGCTGATCCATCC
>JABDKS010000339.1 GCA_013002105.1 Pirellulaceae bacterium
GTCACGATCCGATGACGATGCATCGGCATCGTCGCCCTCACGCGGCGTGTCGTTTCGCGGTGCAGGTCGTTGCGGTGCAGGTCGTTGCGGTTCGTTGTTCTCCAACATTTCTCGCAACGAAGGTCCACTGTCTGGTTCCGGGGCGGGAATCTCTTGGGTGGGTTCAGGAAGCGTTTCGAACAGATTTGAATCGCCGCCATCCTCCAGATCAGTCGATGGCATCGGCAGTGACCGTGCACCTTGTGGACTGGGCGCTGGTATCTGTTCGACCTGAGGCTTGGGTGCGGGCAGTGTATAAGTGCTGGACGAATCGGACTGTATCTGCGACGGGCCTCGCAACGAATTACCCGACCCGGATTGCAAGCGTCCCGACGCAATCGGCGGCGGCAGCAATTCGGATTGTTGCGTCAGTCGGATATCGGCACTGCGGCGACCGCTCGGGGCTGGCGGATCGTGATCGGAATGTGAACGCTGTGATGGATCGCCAAATGGATTGCTAAAGAAATTGACTTCCGCATCACGTTGACGTTGCGGATCGATCGGTTCGTTGTAACCAGCCTGTTGCGAACCGGACGGATTGTGGCCCATGCGTTGACGATGCGCATCGTCCGACGACACGTAGGACCCCTGATTGCGGATGCCTTGCGAATACGCAGTCTGCTGGACCGTCGCTTGGGCGGAATCGACTCCCTGGTGGAAATATTCGGCCGTGCGGGTGTCACGCATCGGGTTGTTTTCCGGAGTGGACACTCGCTGTGCATTGATTGCAGTGGGTGCTTGATCGCCGTCGGCAAAGACGTCGACGGTTGGAACGTGTCGCGGTGCGGGGATCGCATCGGGGTTGGCTCGCCAGCGAAGATTAGTCGCCGTGGGGAGCTGCGGCGCGATCGTCGTGGCCGAGGGATACGAGGCGGTTTGCGGCAGCGTGCGAGGTGCCGTCGTCGCAGCGGTTTGCCACGCCTGGCGCGAATGGCCAATCGGCTGCGCCGGGTGTGCGCCCGGTGCTGCGAATCCTTGTGCAAAACTGTCGGCCGATGCAGCGGTCATCGAGACCGCGGCTGCGCAGAGGCTGGCGAGAACCATCTTGGCGATGGTTTGTCTGTGACTACAGCGAATCGCCTGACGGAACGTCAGGGCTGTAATTGGGCGCTTCTTGAGTGATCGCAATATCATGCGGGTGGTTCTCCCTCACCGTTGCAGCTGAAACGCGGATGAATCGTCCATCGCGTCTGAGCTCCTCGATCGTCCGTGTACCGATGTAACCCATGCCCGCACGCAATCCGCCTACCAATTGGTAAACAAAATCGCCCAGCGGGCCTTTGAACGGCACCCGACCTTCGACACCCTCGGGGACTAGCTTGCCCGTGGATGCACCTTTTTGTCGGTACCGATCACTACTTCCTTGTACCATCGCACCCATCGAACCCATTCCGCGATAAGCCTTGAACCGTCGACCTTGATACAAGATCAACTTACCAGGGCTTTCGGCTAAACCTGCGAACAGGCTGCCGATCATCACGGTGCTCGCACCGGCTGCGATGGCTTTGGTAATGTCACCACTGAAACGAATGCCGCCATCAGCGATGATTGGTATGTCTCTGTCCTTGGCAACTTGGACGGCGTCCAAGATTGCCGAAATCTGCGGAACACCCACGCCACTGATCACTCGGGTCGTGCAAATCGAACCTGGCCCAATGCCAACTTTGACGGCGTCAGCACCCGCGGCGATCAAATCACGCGTTCCGTCGCTCGTTGCGACATTGCCCGCGATCACGTCAATGTTCCAATCTCGTTGACTCTTAATCTCTTTGACAGTCTCAATCACGTTCTTGCTGTGACCGTGTGCCGAATCGACGACCAGCAGATCGACGCCTTGTCGGATCAAACTCTCTGCACGTTCGTAGTCGCCAACCCCGATCGCAGCTCCCGCCCGCAATCGACCTTGTTGGTCTTTGCAAGCATGTGGGAATCGTCTCATCATGTCGATGTCGCGAATCGTAATAAGTCCCGTCAGTTTTCTTTCTTCGTCAATCAGTAAAAGCTTCTCTACCCTTTTTTCCGTTAAAATCTTCTCAGCTTCCTCAAGCGTCACATTTCCCACTGCCGTCACTAAATTCTCATGTGTCATGACTTCGGAGATTGGGCGATCTGGGTTCTCTACGAAACGCAGGTCGCGTCGCGTCAAGATGCCAGCAAGCGTTCCGTCGCTGTGGACGATGGGGATTCCCGACACGTTGGCTTGGTCCATCAGCTCGGCGGCCCGGCCCACTTGCTCCTCGGGTGAAAGCGTGACGGGGTCGACAATGATGCCATTGGCCGACCGTTTCACCTTCAATACTTCTTCGGTCTGCGACGCGGCCGACAGGTTTTTGTGGATGATTCCCAGTCCGCCCTGCTTGGCCAGCGCGATCGCCATCTTGGCTTCGGTCACCGTGTCCATCGGGGACGAAATCAACGGGATCTGAAGTCGAATGCGTTGGGTCAGCTGCGAACTAACATCGACTTCGCTCGGGACTACTTCGCTAAAGCGTGGTAGGAGCAAGACATCATCAAACGTGACGCCTGTAGAGTTGATTTTGTCTTCGTGCATGCGAGCGAATCCCGAGCGTTTTGCGTCAATTTTGAAGACCCGGGATTATGGTCAAATGATTCGATTTGTAGTAGTAGGCACTCGGGCGGCGGCCCGAGTGGTGTTTGCCAGGCTTGTTGATTGTCGGATTGCATTTTGACAAAGATCCCGCGGCGGTTCGGGTGGGCTCGCCAAGTCGTGCGGGAACACACGCGTGCGGCGACAGAAAGGGGGCTCGGGACAAGGGCGTCGGCTCACGGAGGATGATCCAACTGCACGCCTCCGAGTGACGGGCAAACAGGGTGACCGGCAAACAGGGTGACGGGCAACCCATTGCCGACTATGGGTGGCCCAGCGCCGGCGTTAAACTGATGCTTATGAATAACCAAACCCTACCCAGTGGTGCCTCGATCCGTCGCCCGACAACCCGTGGGGCTTGTTTGTCCATTGTTGCCCTCGCGATGATCACGGGCACCGGCTGTGGCCAAAGCGATCGCCAAACCACCACGACGCAGGCAACGACGCCACAATCACCATCCACGGGCGACACATCCGCTCCGACGGGAGTTGTAACGGTTCAAATCAAGACCGCCGACGGGGTCAATTCGATTGATGTCGCCAACGTTGCCGACGGCAAATCCCTTGAATCGGTGATGCGTCAGTTGCCGGGCGTCGATGTATCGGTCAAAGGCAGCGGCACCACTGCGTTCGTCGACAGAATCGGTGACGTAGCAACGTCGGCGGGCCAAGGTTGGACATTTCAGGTCGACGGCGAGTGGTCCGACAAGGGTGTTGGCAAGACGGAGCTGCATCCCCCGACCACGGTAACTTGGGAGTTTGGTAACTGGGATGCTGCGAAATAAACGCCAACTGTTTCTTGACTTGGATCTGCAAAACCAGGGTGCCCGATGCGAAAGCGATTGACGCGACAACAATTGATCCTGCTGTTTGTCGCATCTTTGTTCGCTGGCGTGGCGATCCGACTGCTCTTCTTTACGCCAGCGTAGAGCAATTGGTCGATTGCATTACTCGAAGACCGTTTCTGAATCGACTGTAGGCGACTTTTTGAGGTGGGATTTTTCCCGGCGCGACTTTGCCGGGGCAGGTCCTGGGGCAGGGCTTGAAGGGTCTTTTTGGGTCGTGCTGTACTCACCG
>JABDKS010000362.1 GCA_013002105.1 Pirellulaceae bacterium
GACGTTGCCCGCGTTGACCCAAGAAACAAATCGTAAATCGGGTTTCCCATCACTTGCGAGATTCACGGTCTGTTCCGTTTTGTCCAGCGACACGGTCGTCCACGGTCCGTCGTTCAAACGGATGGAATATTTAGCAGCTACCGTATTGGCTCTTATCCAAAAGTCGTAATCGCCGGACTGCTCTGCGTTGAATTGGTAGCTGGCAATCGGACTGTCACCTTGATGGAAATGGGAGAGCCATTCGCCACCGGAGAGTTCCGCTTTTTTGACACTGTCATACCAGCCATGGCCTCGCATCTCTTTGGAACTCGCCGCTTCGCCCTCGATCCAAATCATTTCTGCTTGCAGGGGTGCACAGACAAGACCGATCAGCAGGATCAACAGCGTTTGGGTGCACCGACTCATTTCCTACTCCAGTGAAAAAACTTTGTGAAGCCAAGCTGCCAGTC
This sequence comes from Pirellulaceae bacterium, assembly GCA_013002105.1. The sequence continues at coordinate 450 of JABDKS010000362.1, forward strand.
TCCGGACGTCGGAGCAAAACGGCATCCCCGGTCAGCCAATCCACCCGGTCGCCACGTTACGTTGCCGCACAGATGAATCGCGTGAAGCCGCCAATCGGCTGCCACATTTTTGTAACAGATACTGAGATCTGAATTGGCCCGTTATGCCGTTTCGTTCCATTTGGCGATCGAAATCGCTTCTCACAGCAGCGATAACCAAAAATCCCTCCAGCAAGGAACGAGAAAATGAAAATCGCGATGACCACCATGATCATGGCATTGGCTGTTACACAAATTGCCACCGCTTGTGACAAGGACAAGAACAACAGCAACTACGAACCAATCAGTTTGTCAGGCAAAGTTGTTCGCCAGGAGCACGAGGTGTTGGACAAGTCTGGCGAATTGAAAATGGTCGCCAAATACTTTTTGCAATTCGATGATGCTAAAACGTCGCTACCCGAGCACCGACATTGCAACGGAGAACTGAAAGTTGATTATCAACCGTTGCTCGGCCAGGTCGTGACCGTGACGGCGCGTGGTATGAAACGAACGGGCAGCAGCGGAGCAACACTCGCCTATGTCCACGAAGTGCTGAATGTCAAACAAACGCCCAACTATCAATCGATTCGACTGAGCGGTCGTTTGATCCACGAGCAGATCGAGCAGCTGACCAGCAATGGTGACATCCAGCGTTCACAACGGTACGTCTTGCAGACGGCCGATACGGAAATCGTGTTACCCAATCGCATCGATTTGCGCGATCACGTCGGACAAGATGTCACCATCAACGCGACAGGGATTGTAAGAACGGGCGACAAAGGCCAGTCGCTCGCCTATATCCACCAGATCGACAATGTCGATCGAAGCTCCGCCGTCAGCACCGACCGATCCGTCTTTCGCGACGAGATCTAGTCGCCGAATTTCGCAAATGAAGTCCAGCGAATCCATCCACAAAGCTCCGCGCGGGGGCCGACCGAATACACCCAACGGTCGGCCCTTTTTCGTTTTCGTAGGTATTGAACGGTCACGTCGGCGGCAACCTGGATGGACCAATCAGTGTCGCGATTGAATGGTGGATTCATCAACGTTCAAGTAGAAAAAATTTTTCACCACGCGGACGGTTCGCACACCCTACTGATGAAGCGTGGCGAACGTTCGATGACAGACTACCGACAGAGGGGCGTTCGCGAGTAATCGTCAGACGGTGATGAATTCGTCCAGGTGTGCAATCAGAACCGCAGTTCGATAACGACTACTCATAGTCTGCGAATCAAACTGACACAAAATTCTCATCGATGTCATCGCCCTGATAACTTCTAGAGAGGGGGCGGCGGTGCTACCGTTGCCGGTACTCGCGGACAGAATTGCCTACGCGAAAACGTCTTGAAATCAACTTCGCGATTTCTCTAAGTTTCCGTCGCTGCGGTTTTAGACGACGCGATGGATCGAAACGCCATCGACAAGATTTTGCGCAGTCACGCTTGGCTGTCTTTCCCAAGACAGATTGAACGAATTGTCACGATCCACTTGGACGTCGGGCAATGGTTGTCCGTTGCTTAATGAGCAAGGGCAAATGTTCAGTTGCCAATCGGTATGAGTTCTGGGGCAGCAGAACGAATCAGGATGTCTTTTCGTTTCCCCCGAACAATCAAGCCTCTATGCCCACCTTACATCGCAGTGGTGTTCGCACCACCCACCCACGGTCCTGTCGTGGAATCAAACCGCCCAGCCAGCAACGGCGTCTTCGCTTGGAAAGTTTGGAACGGCGTGAATTGTTGGCGGCCGACTTTCTGGTTAACAGCATTGCTGATACGCCGGATGTCAATTTGGAAGACGGTCTAGCCGTAGACGCCGACGGTAATACTTCATTGCGTGCCGCGATTGAACAAGCGAATGCGTCGACAGAAGCCAAGACGATCGAGTTTGATACTGCAGGAGTATTCGCGAGCGAGCAGACGATTGTGTTGGGTGGCAATCAACTGCAAATCACAGCACCGCTGACGATCAACGGTGCGAGCCTGGTCACCGTCGATGCGAATGGTCAATCACGCGTCATAGACATTACATCGCAGGCCGGCGCTGTCGAACTCTCCGGGCTGACGATCAGCGGAGGTAGCGGTGAAGCATTAGGCGGCGGGATCTATAACCAATCCGACCTTCGACTTCTCAACAGCACAGTTTCTGGCAACTCATCAATGAACGAGGGGGGCGGCATTGAAAACCTTGCGTCATTGCTGATCGAGGATAGCACCATTTCTAATAATGAAGCTCCCTTTGGTGCAGGAATTCAAAATCTTGGCATGATGCGAGTGGTTGACAGTACGATTTCAGGGAACACCGCAGACTTTTTTGGCGGTGCGGTCTTTCAGAATGGCCAAGGTTTTTTGGCCGAAGTGGTTAATAGTACGCTGTCGAACAACGTCGCAGGAATAAGCGGCGGTGCCATCGTTAGCTTTGCCAGCACGCTGGAAATTCTGCACAGTACGATCGCGGGAAATCAGGTGCTGCAGAACAACGCAGGAGGAATTTGGAACACCGGTGCGATGAGTATCGGTAGTACCATCGTCGCCGCGAACGTATCGCCCAATCCAGGCCCTGATGTCGTCAACAGTGGGACCATTCAAAGTCTTGGTCATAACTTGATCGGCGACGGTACGTCCAGTTCTGGGTTTACAGCAAGCGGCGACCAGGTGGGTAGCCAGCAATCACCGATTGATCCCCTGCTCGGACCGCTTCAAGATAACGGTGGTCATTGTGAGACAATGGCGATCGATCCAAGCAGTCCTGCCGTGGATGCTGGTGGTACCACAACGCTCTCTCACGATCAGCGCGGACCGGGGTTTGTTCGTGTCGACGGACCCAGCAGTGATATTGGAGCGTTCGAGCTTCAGGACATCAGTGTCAACGAATTACCTGTGATCCTCGCGCTCAGTTCGACGAGCTCCGTTTTGAATGATGCATCGCCAGACGGTTGGGTCTCCATCCACGCTGCGTTTTCGGATGCTGATCTTGAGGACGAGCATATCGTGACCGTCGATTGGGGTGACGGGGAACCATTGGAATCGATCACGTTTGATCAGGAGCTCGATCTGGTTGATGCCGCCCATCATTATTCAGCAGGTGGGCAATACACCATCACGGTCACCATTGACGATCAACAAGGCGGTACGGCAACGCAGTCGACCTCCGCATACGTCCAAGGCCTGGGACTGGTCGATAAAACGCTGTACATCTACGGCAGTGGTGCGGAGGACGCACTGCAACTGAAGCAGAAGAAGGGACAGTTGCAAGTCACGTTACAGTTGGGTGAGGACGTGGAAATCAAGGATTCCTACGACCTGTCAGCAATCACACGAATTATCACGCATCTTGGAGACGGCGATGACAATTACAACGGCAGCAAGGTTGATGCCTCGATCTCTCAAATCGTCTTTGGCGGCGCTGGTGACGATAAACTGACCGGAGGTGACGGGAATGATGCGCTGTTCGGCCAGAGCGGTGACGACCAACTCAAAGGGAAGGACGGCACGGACATCCTGGTAGGCGGCGATGGACGTGATAAGCTTGACGGTGGCGATGACGACGACCTGTTGATCGCCGGCATGTTAGAGAATGATCTCAACACGGCGTCGGGAATCGATAACATCGACGCAGCCTTACTCGCTTGGACCGATGGATATGAGGAAATCGCGTTGTCGAATCTGGGCGACTTTTTGGACGATGACGACAAAGATAACCTGAAAGGCGGTGGCGGTACGGATTCCATACACCATGGCCCCGGTGACAAGGTCAAACAGTACTCCTGGTACCAATTCCTGAGCCTGGACCATTGCGTACACGCGGTTATCGCACTGGTCGATCGCGGTCATCGTCTTGGACCGTCTTATTCAGGAACGTAAATTCGTGACGCGCCGTGTGGATCATGGTACCGGACTTGGATCAAATTATGCGGGTGCCTCGCTCCCGCTTCGATCGCCAGGTCCATCGCTGCTTGCCACTGCCGCCACGTATCGACTTGGCCACGCAAAATCGCGACACCGTTTTCGATCGACACGTTGACATCGTTGCTCTTGTCGAAGAACACGAATTTCAACTTGCGTTCCAAGTCATTCTTGATTTCGTCATCCGCTTTCTCTTCCCATGGCTGTTCCACGGTCAACGCATTGTTGACGTGCACGACTCCAGGGATATTCTCGGCCAACCACTGTGCCATCGATTTTTGTTGCTCGGTGTCAACCAGACCGTACAAACTGACGTGTGCTGCGTGGCAATGAACTCGTAGTTGGGTGCGTTTCAAGTAGGGGCTCCGCGCCAGTGACTGCTGCAGCGTCGAGATGATCTCGGCATCGTCGGGCGCATGATCAGGCCATTGGACGGTCAGTTCGTTGGAGACTCGCCGCACACCCACCACGTCATACGCCAATTGCTCGGCCGCCCTTTTGATCGGCAGCGTGGCGACGGTTCCCGACAAGATGACGGTTCCCGATTGAACATCCACGGAGATCTGGTCGGATTGTTTAAACACAACTGGATCGGCACGAAATGATCGTTTCAGGGCGTCCGAGATGCCCTGGTCTGAAACCTTTGCGTAACGCTCGGATCGCTTGGTCCCATCGGTAGCATCGGGATTGATCTTCACGCTCTCCATCTCGACCGACGCGATACCCCAGATTTCTGCAACCCTTTCCAGGTGGTCTTTCTGCTCTGCTGAGTGAACCGTACCGTTCAGAATGGCAACGTGGTCCTTCACCTGAACATCAACATCCACGTCGTCCAGATAGACGCTGTGCACCATCAATGCGGCGATTTCATCTCGCATCTCCCGATCGGTTCGATCCGATGACAGACGCACCGTTAACTGATTCTTGACTTCGGTTACACCGGGAACGCCGGACACGACCGTCTCGGCAATTCGCTTTTCGGCCAACGAATCAACCTTGCCGGTCATCGCGACCTTACCACTTTGAACGTGCAAGGCAATCGATGGCTTTTCAACACTGTTATTGACCAGCAACGCCTGTGATACGTCGTCGCGGATCGCGTCGTCGCTTCGCTCGGAGGTTTGGACCAAGATTTGATTGAGTACTGCTTGGACGCCACGTGTACGCTTCGCGATTCTTGACGCGAGACGTTTGTCGAGCAAGCTTTCGACGGTTCCCGAAAGTGTCACCAGACCGTTTCGGCACTGGACGTTCAATTGTCCGGCGCGGATTCGCTCGGCGTCCTCTAGATCCCGTTGCAGGGCACTGCAAATTTCGTGGTCCTCATTGGATCTCTCGCTGGCTTGGTTCGACGCGGTGGCACCTTGCGTCGTCGAGGTGTCCTCGGCCACGGCCGCCAAAGGGATGCATAGGACCAGCGAAAAGACGACGTTGCTGCAGCGATGCACGATGGGTGACATGAGATTGCTCTACTTATGAATGACGTGTGAATGAAGTGGTCGTGTCCTCTTCTTTGCGTCCTTCAAAAGCGAGCAAACCAGATGCCAATGACTTTTTGGTGTTCTACAAGGAAGCCTCCGCGTGGTTGTCCACCCAGCTGGCCCAAAATTCACCAGACTGACTTGTCAACGTTCATCCAACGCAAACAAACGTCCCCTGCCGCCGAACGCAAGTTTCACAGCAACCATCACGATCGACGAAAGCTTGGCAAATATTGCGAGAAAAGATGCGATCAAGAAGCTGACACGATCGGCTGGCGCAATTTCTGCACTTGTGTATTGCGACTAACAGAAACCTCATCGCTACACAAAGGTCTACGAAATATGTCGGAGCAATGCCTGATCGCCGAATACGAATCGGTCGCCCAAATGGAGATCGCACTAGAAGTATTAAACAAATCCGATTTCACGCTGGAGCAATACTCCGTCGTCATGAACGCCGATGATCCGGCGCTGAGGCAACTTGAGGGCGAGTCGACGGAGCGAGAATCCGAGTCGCCTCCTACCAGTGGCGCCGTTGGTACCGGGACGTTCGTTGGCGGGGTGGCGGCTGCTCCGCTTTCCGCCGCAACGTTAATCGGACCCTTTATGATCTTGGGGCCGCTGGTCGGAATGGCCGCCGGCGCGGCCGCTGGCGGCGTACTCAGCAGCATCCAACGCTGGGGCGTGACGGAAGACGCCGGAGCCGAATACGAGAAACGCGTGGAACAAGGCTCGGTTTTAGTAATTTTTCATGACTCCGACGAAAGTCAAGTTCGCAAAGCGGATCGCCTTTTGATGACCACGCGGCCGAGAAGCCTGGAAACATTCGAGCTGTCGGAGTGACATCAGCCGAGGTCGTCCGACGGAATGGGGCCGGGAAATGGATCCGGTTCCGGCACGGGCTCGGGCGTAGGCTCGGGGCGCGGATTCGGGATCGGCCCGGGGATAGGATCGGGCCGCGGTGATGGAATCGGTTTTGTCGGCATGATCGTCACGGCGAAATGAAGAGATGCGGCGCTGCGTCAGTGGCGACGTTGATCGGTTGCCCTTCGCACATGGCCGAGTTAACAACCGCAGCGACCGACGTCGCTACGATTCGAGACATCCAAGACCCACGTTATACCACGATGGTCGCTCGCTGCGGTGACGTCCCGTTGAAGTCTGCCGCGCGTGCATTGTCGATCCGCAGATCGGCTACGAAGGCTGGCTTTGAGAATAAAACCACTGCCAGCCTTCCAAGACACCGCTGGTCGCCGACCCTTTCGCAAGGTAGAGCCGGTTTTGAAAGTTGGATTCCTGATGGGCTTGTTGCACTTTGGCCGCCAACTGCCGATCGGCATTGCCCACCAGAATCGCTCGGTATCCGGCTGCCAGCGCCGCATAGTCATTCCCACTGTCGCCTGCAAACATGACTTGGTCATCAGCTAATCCGACGTGGTTGACCCACCATGCGATGGCGTGGGACTTCGAGACCGATGCGGGTAACAGGTCCAGTAATCCGTCGCCGTTGAATGGGTCAACACTCGCAATCAAATTGTAGGGTGCATCGATTTGATCAAGTTTGGACTGGACGGCAGACGCGATCTCGTCCAATTCGCTCGCGTTGGCGTAAAAACTTAATTTGAATCGCCCCTGCTTGAACGTCTCCTGTAACCGCAGTGAGTGGGCGTCACTTAGGTGATGACGCAATTTGTCGATCGTTAACCCCGAAACGACTTTGTCTTGATGAACGTAGTAGTCGTTCACTATGTCAAAATGCTGCCGGATATCGTCGGATACTCGTCGCTGGGGATCCCGATTCTGATAGATGGACGTTCCGACATCACAAATGATCCACTGCGGGACGGGCAGATTGTATTGGTGAACTGCGTCGGCGACGGATTCGAAATGACGGCCGGTGACGAATACCAACTGGGCGTCGGCAAGGTGCACCTGGGTGACCAGAGACTCAAGGTCGCGGCGATTCTGTTCGTTTCCGTCCAGCGGTATCAGTGTGCCATCCAGGTCGGTAGCGAGTACTTTGGGCGGCGAATGCGCAGGCATAACGATTGCAAATCTTAGACGCGGTTGAGCCAGAGGATGCGGTAGGGGTCAAGCGACAACGTTTCGCTGGTGGCATAGGTTTTGCCGTCGATGGCGTTTTCGAAGAACCGTCCCAAGCCGGCTGTTCGCAACTTGTTGCCATCAATCGATTGCGGCTCGTCAGAAAAATTGGCCAACACAATCAACCGATGTCCGTCGCGAATTCGAACGTAACCGAGTACGTGTGGGTTGGCTGTCGAGATCAGTTCCATATTTTGACCCGCCAATGCCGGCAGTGATTGCCGCAATCGAATCAAGTGCTGTAGCGAGCGATAGATCCGCTGCCGTATCGACCCACTGTCCATGTGATCGTCCAGTTCCTCCAAGTATTCCCACTTCATCTTGGGGCGATGGATCCAACGGGAATCACCCGCTTTGGCCGGGTCTTTGACAAAGTCGTAATCATTCAGCATGCCCCACTCTTCACCCAGATACAGCAGCGGGATGCCACCGATGCTTAGCGTGACACCGTGCAGCAACATCATGCGGCGGATAGACAACTCTTTTTTCTCTTCATTGTCTTCTTCGATGGCCTGTTCCAAGCCCGCCAGGGACGCCATGGTTCCGGAGATTCGCATGTCACCGGTCTGAACGTTCTCTTGAAATGGGACGCCGCGTGCAAAGGAACCAGGATGTTGTCCGGTGTAAAACTGATTCAAAAACTGGCGATGATCGTACGCATTGATGCCGACCAAGGCGGCGTCTTGATCGTCAAAGGTCCAGCCAATGTCATCATGACAGCGGAGGTAATTGACCCAGGCAGTATTCTTGGGCAGACGGAATCGATGCTTTAAGGTCTGCTCCAACAGGACCACACGTCGCGTCGCCAGAGATTCCCACAGCAGTGCCATGAGTGTCGGGTTGTAAGAGATTTGGCATTCGTTTTCACCGATGTACTTGACGACTTCGTCGGGGTGCACGATTGCTTCGCTCTTGAACACCAATCCGGGCGTAGCGATCTGAGTGAGCCGATTGAACGCTTGGATCAACAAGTGTGCCTCGGGCAAGTTCTCGCATTGCGTGCCCATCCGTTTCCAGATGAACGCGACGGCGTCTAACCGTAGTATGTCGACACCCATATTGGCGATGAACAACATCTCTTCTAGCATCGCGCGGAACACCGCGGGATTGGAGTAGTTCAAGTCCCATTGGAAGCTATTGAATGTGGTCCAAATCCACTGTTGCATTCCGTCGTGCCACGAAAAGTTTCCTCGCCGAACGGTTGGGAAAATCTCGCGTAGCGTTTGTTCGTACTGATCTGGTTGTTCGCGATCTGGAAAAATGTAGTAGAACTGTTGGTACTCGCGCTGACCGGCTTGGGCGTGTTGTGCCCACTGATGATCGTCCGCGGTGTGGTTGAACACAAAATCCAACACCAGGCAAATGTTGGCATCACGCAAGTCCTTTGCTAACAGCCGCAAGTCTTCGACGGTGCCCAATCCCGGATCGACACTACGGTAGTTGCTGATGGCGTAGCCACCGTCATTGTTGCCGGGACGGACGGCGAACAAGGGCATCAGGTGCAAATAGGTCAGACCCAGTTCTTTAAAATAACCGACGTGTCGTCGCAGTTTGTCCAGGTTTTCGCTGAAGAGGTCGACATACAATGCACCGCCGACAATGGACTCGCTTTGGAACCAGTCCGGTTCATTGATGCGATGCCGATCGATCTCGCATAAATCTTCGTCACGCTCGGACCAGGCGACAGCCGCGGTGACAAGGATTTGTTCGACGTGATAGAAGAAGTCCCAGCGGGATTGATAGAGGGTATGCAGGATGGCGAAAAGCGGCGGCCAGTGTTCGGCCAGGCGACTTCCAAATTCCAGCCGCTTGGAATCAGAGGTGTTGTGTAGCCGCCAGACTTCGTCCAGACGCGGCTGCAATCGTTGAAGTGCCAAGTTGGCGTTGAAGGCAACGTCATCCCCGAGCCGACCGCCATTGGTTGCACCGTTGTTACTCAATCCGATCATTTGGGATGACGATCTTGTCTAAAAAGTTGTAGTAGCGGATTCCTTCCAGGATCCCCGCTGCATTGGAGGCTTCGGCAAAATAGATCCGTGGTCGAGACCGTAGTCGTTCTAGCTCCGGAGCGTGGTTTCCCACGACGACGCCGAGTGTTCTGCCCAGCAACATCCCCACGTCGTTTTCGGAGTCACCGGCGACCAACACACGTTCGGGTGCAAAACCCCATTTCCACAACACGTGACGCATCGAAAAGTCGCTACCGCCTCGTACCGGGATGACGTCCAAGTAAATCCCCAGAGATAGAATTACTCTAGCACGCAGACCCGCCTCGCGAAGAGACTTTTTTATACTACTTACGCTCGGACAGATATCGGGGTCAATCTGGTAGCTGAGCTTGAATTGAGCCTGATGTTCCTCCGTCTGCGGACAGCATCCTGGTATCGTTTCCATCACGCGACGGATCTCGTCCGGTTTCCAGGCGTATCCAATGGACTTATGCCAACTGCCGTCAGGGGTCAAGTTTTCGCCGTAATGGAGCCTTGTTCCGGCTCCTGAGTCCAAAAGGTCCGGGCGCGGGAGTCCCAGCTTCTCAATCAATGCCAAGGCACCATCAAGGCGCCGCCCGGTTGCAACGCCAAATCCGATATTGTCGTTGGATCGAATCAAGTCGACAAACTCGCCCAGCGAATCGTCGTCACCGGTCAGCGTATTATCCAAGTCCGTGATGATCAAACGATCAAAATCGGGCAGACGCCGAAGCGGCCGATTGATGGCAACCGGCGACTGAGAGTGATCCAGAATGTCATTCAAATCGCGCAGGTATCGCGTGGCGTGATTGGACCACGCATAGTGTTTGCGCGTACCGTCAATACCCGCGGTGGACCACTCCTGCCATTGATCTTTCTCGGTCAGCGTTCGCAGCAACGCATGTTCAATGGCATCCGCATCGAGCGGATCAATCAACAGACCGTTGCGACAGTTGGAAATAATGTCGCGCGGGCCCCCGTCATTGGTCGCGACAATGGGCAGACCCGTCGCGCCGGCTTCCAGCAATGTTAACCCGAAGGGTTCCGTCAAAGCCGGGTTTACAAACACACCACCGGTCGAAGCGGCCAGTCGATACAAGTCGGGAACTTCGGCCGGAAGATGATTCTTGGGGTAGGCGACCTTGCCGTACAAATCGTAACGGTCAATTAAGTAGATGATGTCATTGATGATTGCTTGCTGAGCCTTTGGCAGTTCGCGCAGATCGTCGCGTGTCCCCATTACCAAGACCAGATTGGCCTGCTCTTGCAATGCTCGGCTATTGCCGAAAACCCTGACCAGCATTTCCAGATTCTTTCGCTCGTCCGGTCGAGCCATCGTCAGAATCATTGGCTTGTCAGGATCGGTCAGGAATCGCGCCAAGTCATCAGCGATCGCTGGCTTTTTCCAATCGGCGTCGACGGGCGAAAACGACGAGAGGTCAACACCGGGCGGGATGACTTCCATCCGCGATGGCACATAGTGGTCATACAGCTCGTACTGCTGCTGGACCTCTTGATTCGTACTCGTGACGACCATTGCGGCGGTCTCCAACGCAAACTCTTCCGCTTCGATCCTGACGGGGAATTTGTACCGCTTGTCCAATGTCTCGGCGCTGGTCTTGCCAAGCGAAAGTCGCTGACGTTTGACGCGACCGAGTGAGTGGCCCGTGAATACGAACGGTATGTGCAGTAGCCGTGCGAGCTGCGCACCAGCAAATCCCGCATCGGCGTAGTGGCCGTGAATGATGTCCGGCAAACCGTGGCGTTTGAAGTGAGCCAGCGTTTGATCGATGAACATCTCGATGTACGGCCAAAGCGATTCTTTCCTCAAATATCGCTTGGGGCCAAACGGGATGCGTACGATCTTCGCGTTTTCGCAAATGGGCTCTTCCAACTGGGCGTAATCGTCGTCCACCTTGGGGTCGATGACTTGCCGCGTCAGCAACTCGACTTCGCGTACGTTGGACTGCTGCGAGAGTTCGCGAGCGAGTTCCAAAACATATTTGATCTGGCCGCCGGTATCGGCATCACGCCCAAGCTCTGCATGCTCGCCGCGAATCAAGCCGTGCAAACTGATCAGCGTGATCTTTAGTTCGTCCGATTTCTGAGTTCCCATGTTCTCCGTCAATAAATCTGATCTATGAAATGAATCCGTCAATTCCGTTGTCATCTCTAATCATCCTCTGATGTTTTTGGGATCGATCATCTCGATCCAACCCCTGGGTCAAGTTCCTTGCGGTGAAAATCGGTTTCTGAGCTCTTGGCGGTGCGAAACAGCGTGAGAGTTAAAAGAGAGGGATGTTGCGAAGCGCGCCAACCAACGCCTCATGCCGCCAGCTTCCCTCTTATTATCATCAGTGGTTTGGCGTGGAATTCAACATGAACATCCAAAGACCTTACCAGAAACCGGGTGGCAGCGCAGGTATGTGCGAATCGTGTGCCAACAAGCACCGCCGAGGTCGATTCCTGAACCGATCCCCTTCAAGTTGTTGCAGCTACCTGTATTCATGAAATTATCGTGTTTGCGATTTTCATACCAACGAAGTCAAATAGTGTTGGTCGCAGGATGAAGCCTATTGGACCACGTTGGATCGAAATTCAACAATGCATCGGATGCTACTTCCTAAAGTGCGTGGACCACCGGGATTGCCGACCTGCCTCCGTTCGGCTCCCGCGATGCGTATCGGTATCAGCAGGCGATCGAAAAAATCTACCAACGACATGCATCGATTCCGATTTTCCCTGCGCACCCTTCTGTTGGTCGCGTTATTGAGTGCGTTCGTGTTCCTGTCGTTGAACACCTTTTTTGGACCGACACTCCAATCACGACTGCAGCAAGCGGTCATTCGCGGCGACCAGCGTACCGCCCGGTGGTGTCTATTTTGGGGTGCTGATATCGACCAAGGTGACTGGACTCCGCTGATGCACGCCACATTCCATGGACAATCTGAAATGGTAGAATTTTTGGCCGCCAGGGGCGCGGACTTGGACCACGTCGAAACACGCGATAGCTATACGGCGCTGCGCTTGGCAGAATTCAATGGTGATTGGGCAATGGTCAAATTGCTGGTCCGAGCGGGGGCCAGTGATCACGTCGATGATGGTCGAGATTGGTTCGTAATCAACTACGCTCGCCACGCCAAACGCGAAGATGTTGTCGACGTTTTACGGCCATGGCATCAAGCCAAGCAGACACAGTGGCAGCAGCGGCAACAGACGGATCATCCACCACCCACAAGATAATCAACTGGTTAGATCATCGTATCGGCTGAATATGTTGACGTTGATTCAGCTCTGCATTGCGACATCTTTTCTTTCACCCATTTTGTTACCAACCACAACTGGAAATCGATGAGCGATTATAGCTACGACGATGTTGCAAAGATGATTGATCATTCGTTGTTGAACCCAACGTTGACTGTCGCGGACTTGGAATCTGGTATCCAACTCGCATTAGCCTATGACGTAGCCAGCGTCTGCATCATGCCCTACTACATGAAAACTTGTGCGCAGATGCTCTCTGGTAGCACGGTCCAAGCGTCGACCACCATCGGTTTTCCCCACGGCGGCCATACGACGGCGATCAAGCGAGCCGAAGCCGAACAGGCGATCGCGGATGGGTGTCAGGAGCTGGATATGGTTGTCAATATTTCCAAGGTCTTAAGCGGCGATTGGAACTATGTGCAACAAGACATTGCCGCGGTAATCGAAGTGGCACATGCGGCGGGACAGAAGGTCAAGGTGATCTTTGAGAACTGTTATTTGAACGACGATCAAAAGACCCGCTTGTGTGAGATTTGTACCGAGTTGAATGCGGATTGGGTGAAGACATCGACCGGCTACGGGACTGGCGGTGCAACACACGACGACTTGAATTTGATGCGCGCCAAATCGGGGCCAAATGTGCAAGTCAAAGCCGCCGGCGGCGTTCGCGATTTGGATGCGTTACTCGCCGTGCGTGCACTCGGTGTCACGCGATGCGGCGCGAGTCGAACGAGCGATATGATGGATGAAGCCCGCAAGCGATTGGGCTTGCCAGCCATCAACGTCCAGGCGTCCGGCGCGGCGTCGTATTAAAACGTTCTATTGGGGCGTGCTACTTGTTCCGCTCGCGGGCCGTTCGACGGCGCCCGGCGGTGCCCATTCTTGTTTGACCCTTTCGCGCGTCAGCGCCCACGCTGCCACAGCACTTTTTGCGTGCGCCTCTGACTTGCCAGTCAATGGCCAGTTGGGGTCGGGACGGTGGGCGTCTTTAAAAATTTGTTCCGCTTTGGCGATCAAGTTTGGATTCGCTGCGGCGACGTTATTGGATTCACCCGGATCGGACTGCAGATTGTACAGTTCGGTCGGTTTCGTGATTCCATTGCGGACTGCTTTCCAATGTCCGAATCGCGTCGCTTGGATCGGCGCATCGGTGTGCAGTTCCCAATAGAAGTAATCTCGTTTGGGTGCGGGTCCGCCCTTTAGATAGCCCACGAGAGATTTGCCGTCCGTTTCGTAGCCTGGCGGTGGCGTTGCGCCGGATAGTTCGACAAACGTAGGCATGATGTCCCAGAACGCCCAGGGTTGATCGTCCACGCGACCGGCGGGAACCGTCCCCGGCCAACGAGCAAACGCGGCTTGACGCAACGCGCCTTCATACATACCGCGTTTGTATCCGCGTAAGTCGTTACTGGATTGTTCGAACAGCTTTCCGATGTCGGACTTTGGATTGAATGACGAACCGTTGTCGCCGGTGAAAACGATCAGGGTGTTCTTATCGATGCCCAATTCTTGCAAGGTGTCGACCAATTCGCCCATGTCCGAATCGATTCGTGTGACTTGGGCCGCGTAAGATTTCTGTTTCAATGACCACGACTTGTCGGCGTAGATGCCCAGGTCGTCAATTTCGTGACGCCCATGCGGCAACGTGATTGCATAAAACATCATGAACGGCTCGTCAGCATGTTCACGAACCCATCGAATCATGTCATTTTGAATCAGCTCCTGCGCGTAGGTCTTGCCAACAGTTTTACCGTCGTTTCCAGGTAACAGGAACGGTTGTTTATCGTCGTACAAGTACGTAGGAAAATATGAGTGGGCATGGCGTTGGCAGTTGTAGCCAAAAAAATGGTCGACTCCCTGGTTACTGGGACTTCCGCTTGTGTCGAAGAACCCCATGCCCCATTTGCCAAAGGTCGATGTCGCGTATCCGG
>JABDKS010000414.1 GCA_013002105.1 Pirellulaceae bacterium
CGATCATCATGCGTGACTCGGTCAAACAGGCCGAATCGCAGATTGTCGACGACCCCAACGAGTCACTGTTGTTGACGACGATTGGCGAGGACGTCCGTAGCAAACTGGGCGAGCAAACTTGGAACAAAATCGCCGACGAAATTCGCGATGCCATTACCATTAGCGTGATCCCGGGATACCAACGTTTCGCCACGTTTTTGCGGTCCGAATACTTGCCCGCCTGTCGTGGCCCCATCGCCGCTTCGGGACTGCCCGACGGTCGATCGTTTTATCAAAACCGTGTTCGTCACTTCACCACCTTGCCGTTGTCTGCCGATGAATTGCATGCGACTGGGATCCGTGAGAATGCGCGAATCCGAAAGGAGATGGAGGCAATCCGAGAGCGTGTCGAATTTTCGGGTGATCTGCCAGCATTCTTGGAGCATTTGCGAACCGATCCCAAGTTTTATCCCACGTCGGCCGAAGAACTGATGTCGGCCGCTGCCTTGATTCTGAAGAAAGCTGACGGGCGCTTGCCGAACTTGTTTGGCAAACTTCCTCGAACACCCTATGGCCTGCGAGAAATCCCTGCCCACGTCGCTCCGCAGACCACCTCTGCCTACTATTGGCCGCCGTCGACCGATGGCAAACGCGCCGGAATGTATTACTTAAACACGTACAACCTCTCGTCTCGGCCGCTGTATCAATTGGAATCACTGTCGATGCACGAAGCCGTCCCGGGGCACCATCTGCAACTGGCTCTCCAAGCAGAGTTGGAAAACCTGCACCCAATCAGTCGCGAAAGCAACATCACCGCGTTCATCGAAGGTTGGGCGTTGTACAGTGAACGACTCGGGCTGGAGCTTGGTTTCTACGAAGATCCCTACCAGGATTTTGGCCGCTTGAGCATGGAAGCGTGGCGCGCCAGTCGGCTGGTCGTTGATACCGGCATCCATTGGAAAGGATGGACGCGACAGCAAGCGATCGACTACATGACCGAGAACACCGCGCTGAGTCCTCACAATATTGTCGCGGAAGTCGATCGTTACATCGGCTGGCCCGGTCAAGCGCTGGGGTACAAAGTCGGTGAGTTGGAAATATCGCGAATCCGCCGCGAAGCCGAAGCGGCGTTGGGCAATAAGTTCGACATCCGAGCTTTCCACGATCAAGTGCTGGCAGTGGGAGCCATCCCGCTGCCGCTATTAAAAAAACGAATCGACCAATGGGTAACCCAGCAGTAACCAGTAGAACGGACTTCAGTCCGTTACCCCCAACCTGTAGAACGGACTTCAGTCCGTTACCCTCGGTTACACCCAGCAAGCAACCAGTAGAACGGACTTCAGTCCGTTACCCCTACACCCAACACGCAAGCAACGGACTAAAGTCCGTTCTACGTTGATTGCGCCTCGCCTATCAGCTTGCGTTTTTGTTCTGCCAAGCGAACCTCTAAACCAGTGGCATAGGTTGGCTGACTGTTCAAACCTCGGATCGATGACGGAATTTGCGATCGCTGCTCGATGGCATACTCGCGCAGTTGTTCCAACGCGGGCAATTGGGCAACCAACTGGCCGCCGCGTAGTACCGGTATCAACAAATCCGCATGCTCCGTCGCTCCAGCAAACTCGACCAACTCACCAGGTCGGATCAGCAAGTCAACTCGTGGATTCTCCGGTGGGCCAATCAGTTCGCTGTAAATTGCATCGCCGGCCATTTGTCCATCACGGTAGTACCGACGGACCTGTTGGATGCCGGGAGTCGATGTTTTGATGGCGAGTTCTGACAACTTGATGCGAGGTTGCCACCGGCCGTCGTCGTCGGCGATTGCCGCAAGCTTGTAGACGCCGCCCAATGCAGGTTGATCACGAGCTGTCACCAAGTTTGTGCCGACGCCCCAGACTGCGATCTTCGCGCCGTCACGTTTGAGCCGCGCGATCGCGTATTCGTCCAAATCGTTGCTGGCAACAATGACTGCATCGGGGAATCCTGCTTCGTCGAGTAACCGACGCGACTGGATGCTCAACTGTGCCAAGTCGCCCGAGTCCAATCGAATGCCCACCATCTCGTGCCCCGATTCTCTCAGCCGATGCCCGACTTGGATCGCAAGCTTGACTCCGCCGATCGTATCGTACGTATCGACCAGAAACACGCAATTGTTTGGCATTGCATCGGCATACGCACTCAGCGCGGTCAACTCATCGTCGAATGCCATGATCCAACTGTGTGCGTGAGTTCCCTTGACGGGAATGCCCAGTAGTTTTCCGGCTAAGACATTGCTGGTTGCCGTGCAACCACCAACATACGCCGCACGCGCAGCCGATAACCCGCCATCAATACCTTGTGCGCGGCGCAAGCCAAATTCCAAAACCGGTTCACCCTCGGCAGCGTCACAGACTCGCGCCGCCTTGGTGGCGATCAAGGTTTGGAAATTCACGATGTTCAGAAGCGCCGTCTCGATCCACTGACACTGCCATAGCGGACCGGTGACGCGAACGAGCGGCTCGTGGGCAAAGACGACGGTTCCTTCGGGAATCGCATCGATGTCGACGGTCAATCGCAACGACAACAATTCGGTTAGAAAATCTTGATGAAAGAGCGGCTTTGCGTCGTTGCCCCTCAATTCTCTCAGATAGTCAACGTCCGACTGAGTGACTTGAAACGATCGCAACCACTCCACCGCCGGTTCCAAGCCTGCCGCGATCGCATATTGACCGTCAAAGGGACATTGACGAAAGAACAAATGAAACACCGTGGGTTGTTGGTGCATCTTGTTCTGCCAGTAACCGTAACCCATCGTCAATTGGTACAGATCTGTCAGCAGCGAAAGCCCCGTGCCATAGGTCTCTGGAATCATAGTCAACTTTCCGCTGGCGGTCGAAATCACCGCGACGACGTGCGTTCAGCCACACTTAAACTAGGGGGAGGAATCGAGTCGGCAACTTGGGGTCGCAAGGAATCGCGAATCGCTCGCCGTGCCCAACCATGAGGATCGTTGATGTCCATGAACTCTTCCAATGGACGACCGAAGCCCGGCAGATTATCAAATTTGCCCTCCTGCTGTGCGCAACGGATTCGGTTCTCTGAAATTTGTTGCCAAGCGCGGTGGAGTTCTTCGAAGGAGGCCATCTCTGGATTCTACCGCGTCGCAGATATGAACGCAGCAGTGACCTGTACGGTGAACCCAAACGATCGCCGCATCCATTTCAATGATGCTCTAGCTGGGCAGCGCCACCTGTCATGAGCCGATGGGCGCTCGCCCCGATTATGTTTGCAACGAATCGCGACTATCGCCGTGCGGCTATCGGGACGGCAAAACACAGCGTTCTGATTCCAATCTAGCGCTGTCCAACTAGTTCAAGCGTTCTGACCGCATCGTGGTCGATGCTTTGAGTGGACCGTCGTAGAAAAACGGTGGGATCCAGCTGACGTCGCTAAAAGGCACAGAAATGGCCACGGTCACCTTCTCGTTGTTCGTTGCCGCGCTTGGATCCGGTGTAACCTTGACACTTCCACCGGATACATCGACCGCGGCTCCAGCCAGGTAGTCCTGGACGGTTGCGACGACCGAATCGGCGGTCGCGCTTTCCATCACCGCCATCCGGGCACCTTCGCGACTCGCGTTAATCAACGTTTGTTGAACCATCATCATCCGGCCGAACTCCACGATGCCGAAGACCATCATCATAAAGATGGGGGCGACAACCGCGAACTCAACCGCCGCAACGGCGGTCCGTCTCGTCGCCGATCGTTTCATTGAACGTAAAAACATGGTTTTGTGGTTTCTCAAGAGAAAGTTTAATCGTGTGGTGCTACTGAACGAGTCTTGGCGGCGAGTAGACTCCCGAACTCGATCCGTTGGTCGAACCCTGGATCACGCCTGGAAAGGCCATCGATGCCGGCTGCACGTAGACACCTTTGTCATTGCCAGAGAGATTGGCGTACATAATCCGAACGCACACAAATTTGACAATCGTGTAGACCGCGTTGTTGCCATTGCCGTCGACACTCCGGTAGATGGGCATGACTCTGGGCTGACCGATAATCGCCTGAAGATCTTTTTGGATGCTGGCACTCAGGCCCGGATTTCCGGACAATTCCAGTTCACCATCCGAATCAAGTTCCAGTGAGCCACCATGGAAATTCATATCCGACTTGCTCAATCCATTTCGAATTTGATTACCCAAGTAAGACGTCGAGTTATTGGAAACGCCAATATTGACGGCACCCAAGTTTCCAGAGCTCGTGTTTTTCTTGCCCTTTTTGTCCTTGGAATCATTGGGATAGATTTTGAATTCTCGGACACCATCGTTGCCCGACGACACGCTATTGGATTG
The DNA here is from genome assembly GCA_013002105.1 of Pirellulaceae bacterium. Next base: position 4,311 of record JABDKS010000414.1, read on the forward strand.
TGAATCATACGACCAATTGTCATCACCGCCTCCGTTCATCGCGGCGTTCCATTCGTCCTCAGACAGCGTGATTGGCAGGACAGGAACGTTCTCGCCCGAGGCAGGCGAACGGAAACCCGACACGTTGCGAATCAACGCCGCTGTCGCTTCAGTAATGACGTCTTGACGGTCATGCCCCAAAACGTTGCCAAAGAATAGAGGCACGCCACCATTCTGTCCGTTCGTGCGACGGATCCGAACCTTCACTGCGTTGTAGGACTCCGGGTTATCGAATTGTAGCTCATTGGATTCACCGCCAAAGTCGTAACGCCCCACTACGACGTCGGCATCCGCTTCGACATCCGCTGCATCGCTAAGCACCAGGTTGGATTGCGAGTAATTCGACGCAAGTTCATGTGCGAGCCCGCTTGCGCTCTCCGCATCGCCACTACGCGAGTACTCTAGCGCGGCAGCGTGTGCTGCGGCATCGGCCGTGCGTTGTGCCTCGGTTTTTGCCATCGCGATGTATCCCAAGTCAACCGCGAAAGCAACCATCGCCAACAATACGATCATCAAGATGGACGCCAGGACGGTAACTGAACCCCGACGTGAATCAGAAGATGGAGCCCGTCGGACATGCGTCAGGGATTGAGAACTTGAGTACTTACGTGACTGGATCATTTGTTTACGCTCGGCGAATATCATTTGACTGTGATAAAGGGTTACTCCCGGCACGGCGCGAGTATGGGACATGGACTCGCCTGCCTTCGACATCGAAGCGTTCGCGTATCTGCGAGCGCGAGAGCATTTCCATCATTGATGTAGATTTGCCGTGATTGACGCGACGAAGTGCAAAACAGAGTTTGCCCAAAGATCGATAGGTCCGAGCCAGCCAATCGAGAAGGAATCCCCACTCTTTTGAGGGTTCACCGACAACCACACGCTCGCGAAAACCCGCTAACC
>JABDKS010000434.1 GCA_013002105.1 Pirellulaceae bacterium
CAGTAAGCCGCTGCGTGAAGGCAGTACGCTTGGTTTTCACCCGATGGCCGCGATGTTCTTTGCCCTGTTCGGCTCGTTCCCGGGATTGATGTTGATGTCGGTTGCACTGACCGCCAAGGGAACCAAGTTGGACAAAGACGGAATGGTCGAATCGCTGACGTTCGTTGGATTGTACGCGATCACCCTGGGTGTTTTTGGCGCGTTGGTGTTCTACGGAACCAAGGTCAAATCACGCGTGGTCGATGACTTGGTCGTCAACATGGTCGACGTCGGCGAAGAAACCGGTGAATTGGACACGATGTTGTACAAGGTCGCCGACACGTACGACGAAGAAGTTCGCACGATGACCGATGGTCTGACCGCTTTGATGGAACCCTTGATGATCGTTTTCTTGGGGTTGGCCGTCGGATTTATCGTGGTCAGTTTGTTCATGCCGTTGGTCGGTCTGATTAGCGGACTGGCATAAGCGGGAATCTACCAACCACGTTTTATACAACACACTTTGTTCCATACGAGAAACAGACCCTTGCCAACACACTTTGGTTTGAACATGAATTCACATTTTACTTTTCGCCCACCTGCCCGAAATTCAGCGGCCCGAAATTCAGCGGCCCAAAATTTAGCGGCCCGGAATTCAGTCGGTCAGCATTTGCAATCGGCTCGTTTCGGTTTCACGCTGGTCGAATTACTGGTTGTGATCACGATCATCGGAATCCTGGCCGGTTTGGCCCTGCCTGCCTTGTTGGGTGCGGTCGAACGAAGTCGCAATGCGACGCGCAAGTTCGAGGTGACTTCGGTCGCCGATGCGGTGGAAAAGTACTACCAGGAGTACGGTGACTATCCGCCCGACGGCAGTGACTTGGGAGTTTTGCAACGTCACATGCGCAAACTGTTTCCGCGGATGGCCTCTCCTGACAGTTCATTGTTGGTCAATCTGACCCACGTCTCGGGCTCGTTCAGTCCGGTTGCCATGGATCGCGCCGAAGCGTTGGTGTTTTTCTTGGGCGGGTTCAGCAAAGACCTGACGCATCCCATTACGGGACCCGGCGGCCCGTTGGAATTCAAGAATTACTTGGGTGACAACGACAAAACCAACATTGCCAACTATCAGTACAACATGAATCGCGAGAACGGGCACTTCGAAATCGATGCCGCACGTTTGGATGTCGAACTGACCGCCAGCAACGGTTACCGCAGTAGCGACGAAGTTCGTTACAAGTACAGCGGCACAGCATTGTCGTCGCGCGGTGGTGTCGATTTGTTACCGACCTACTTGGCCAAGGGGGGCAAGACTCCACTGGTGTACTTTGACTCGCGCACCTACGGCGACCTCGGCAGCGGCGTTTACAACGGCTACCTGATCGGCAGTGAATATGGCGGCGTTCGGCCCTACAAGACACAAACCGGTGCCGAACCGCCCGCGGGAGCCACCTACAGCACGGTCCCCGACGCGTTTGCGGCGGTCAAGTTTCTTAATGCCAACAAGTTTCAGATCATTCATCCCGGTGCAGACGGAATTTATGGCGCGGCCTTGGTCGATTCCAGCGGCAGTGCCTCGCCATTGCCAATCCATTTCATTGCCGAAACGGGCGAAGCGGTTGTGCCCAACGCCGGTGCGGCGAGCGTCAATGAATTAAAGAACATTCCAACGTCGGGCAGTCCCGTCACGATCAGTCGATTCAGCGACTCGGATTGGGATACTCAAATCCCGGTCAATGGTCACTTGGACAACATCACGAATTTCTCGACGTCCACACTTGAATCCGATTTGCCGTAGTGATGATTCCGTCAACTCATCGGCTTTGTGCCTATCCGAAAAGGGTTCAGACCCTTTCCGGGCCGGCAAAGAACATTAGCGAATTCGACTCGCCTCCAATGGGCCAGGCCACTTTCGGGATACGAGTCAACTCGGTGGAAATCAAAATGAAACGTAACGCATTCACACTTGTCGAACTGCTGGTAGTTTTGTTGGTCTTGTCACTCTTGACCGGCATGACAGCGGTGACGGTCTCGGGTGTCACCGGTACCGCGAGGGCCGAACGCACGCGCGGAATCGTGTCGGTGCTCAACGACGTCTTGTTGACCAAGTACGAGTCATACAAGACAAGACCGCTACCGGTAGCGGTGCCGACGGCGGTTGGTAGCGAAGTGAAACTGGAGATTCCTCCGCGCGAAGCCGCCCGGGTGCGGCTGATCATGATCCGCGACCTGATGCGGATGGAGATGCCCGATCGAAAGGTGGATGTAACAGACAACCCGATCTCGATCAGTTGCGCCGTTCATCCGGTGATCTATGACTCCGCGACCAACCAATATCGGCGACAAGCAGCTGCTGTGAAAACGGGTGTGTCGTGGTTCACCGGGGGCAATAATGTGCCCGCACAATTGGCGGCGTATCGCGATCGAATCCCGCCCAATGACCTCGCCTCGGATCCACCGTTTTCCAAGTGGACTCGCGAATGGGAGAGCGCCGAGGCACTTTACCTGATTGTGTCGACAACGTTCCTGCAGGGAATGCCGGCGATCGAATCGATCCCACCCACCAACATCGGCGACACCGACGGCGACGGGATGCTGGAGATTTTGGACGCATGGGAACGCCCGATCGGTTTCATCCGATGGCCGGTGGACTATGTGGACAACCTGGGTATCCCGGTGACCGATGAC
>JABDKS010000468.1 GCA_013002105.1 Pirellulaceae bacterium
CGCCGCCAACTGGCTGCGATCGCGATACCATGTCATCACAACGGCTGCCAAGAGCGACAACCAAAGCAGGTCGCGAGTACGGAACCGGGGTACCCAACGAAATCGGCGTCTTCGATTTGATTTAACCGGGGATTTTGGCATCACGCCCGACCGATTGGGTGCGTCGTTCAAGCCGACACCAGCGGCGCTGTCGGCATCGCCTTGTGCGCAGGCCGTCGATACACGTTTGGTCGACTTGGAGTGCACGATGCGGGAACCTGGATCATTTGACAGCAGACAGGATGGACGCCCTGCCATCCAGAATAGAGCACTGGCATTACGAATAGGGCATTGGAATTTGGAAATAGGCCATTGGCGTCTGACAGCAAAATCCTGGGGACGGTATAACCAGTAACCCTGCCGGCAAATTACCCTCCGGCCGGTCCGTTCTAGGAGACGAGACGATTTTTTCACCCTACGTCGAACCGTTCGAGTCTTGCCCACCGCTGGGCGATCGCGACTTACACGTTTTGCGGTCGCTGCCGGTCGAAGTTCAGCAGGACTTTGTCACCGACTCTCGGTTTCGTGTCACACTGGAAAATTACCAGAATGGGAAAGGCTGGAGTTTGGTCATGGACTTGCCCAGTCCGAACGGTGACGCCAGTCGCTGCGTCGTATTGCGACGCAAGCTGGCCGCTTGCGACGAAACGTTCGCGCACTATGTGATTGCACACGAATTTGCCCACGCGTTTTTGCGAAACGGTGGGTGGGAAGAAATCAGTGACCGCGAAGAAGCCGCGGATGCCTTGGCAGCCAGTTGGGGTTTTGCAAAGCCGATGAAACCACCGATTTGGTTTGGCCGATCGTTTTGACACGCTGCTCCGTGTCAATCTTGGAACGCTAACTTTCGTTCCAGCGACAAACAGCAGCGGCCTAGGCCAACAATTCCGCGATGACGTGACCATGCACATCGGTCAAACGGCGATCGATGCCGTTGTGCCGAACGGTCAGTCTTTTATGGTCGATTCCCATCAGGTGCAAAATGGTCGCGTGAATGTCATAGACCTGTGTTGGGTTGTCACGATCCAGGGGCTTGTATCCCCACTGGTCCGATTCGCCGTAAGTGACACCTGGCTTGATGCCCCCGCCACATAACCAATTCGTAAAGACATAGGGATTGTGGTCGCGTCCTTTGCTACCTTGCGTGCTGGGCATTCGCCCGAATTCGGTCGTCCACAGCACGATGGTGTCATCAAGCATTCCGGATTGCTTCAGATCTTTTAACAACGCTGCGGTACCCACGGCCATTCCACGTGCCAGCGGTCCGTGATCACGCGGGATGTCTTCGTGACTGTCCCAATTGCGACGTGGGAAACTGTTGTCATTGCCTGACCAGATTTGCACAAATCTGACACCGCGCTCGAGTAACCGCCTGGCGACCAAACATTTGCGACCAAAGTATTCGGCTTCCTCTGCCGCATTGATTTGATCGCCATAGTCGGCTCCCAATCGCCCGAGTCCATACATTTTCAGCACATGAGCGGGCTCCTGCGAGATATCCAATGCTTCGGGGGCACTCAGTTGCATCTTGGCTGCCAGTTCATAACTGCGTATGCGTGCGGCCAGACGCGAATCGCCGTCGCGAGATTGGAGAAACTGCTGATTCGCTTTTTGCAGTAGACGCAACCCGTCTCGATCGCCGCCCGGAGTAACGAAATCAGCTTGCGGACGAAGATCGTCAATTGGATTATCTCGCTGCGGAAAGATTGCGGTTCCTTGCGAACTGGCAGGCAGAAATGCGGCGCCCCAGTTCTTGGGTCCGTTGCTGGCAAACCCCCGATGATCGGGCAGCACAACGAATGTCGGTAGATTCTCGTTGATCGACCCGAGTGCATAGCTGATCCAAGATCCCATGCCGGGAAACCCTGGGCGTTGAAAACCGGTCGCTTGCAAGTAGGTCGCTTGTGAATGAACACCGGTTTTGCCCACCATGTTGTGAACAAAAGCAATGTCGTCGACACACTGCCCGAGCGGCTGCACCACTTCGCTCATCATCTTGCCGGACTTGCCATGCGGCGAAAACTTGAACGGTGACTTCATCCAAGGACCAAGCCCATTTTGAAACGCCTCGACATGCTCTCCAAAATCCGATGGTTCACCATGATGCTTCTCCAGCATCGGT
>JABDKS010000471.1 GCA_013002105.1 Pirellulaceae bacterium
TCAGTAAGTTGGGGGCCCATGTGATCGTTTGTGGTCCACCGACACTGGTCAGCCCGCGTTGGGAAGAACTCGGGTTCGAAGTCGCCCACAATTTGGACGAGATATTGCCGCGCTGCGACGTACTGAATTTGTTGCGGATCCAGTTCGAACGACAATACGCCCGACCGTTTCCCAGCGTCCACGAGTACGCCAATTTGTACGCCATGAATTCGGATCGGATGCGACGGGCAAAAGATAACATCCTGATCATGGCACCGGGACCGATTAACCGCGGTGTCGAAATCACGCCCGAAGTTGCCGATGGTCCACACAGCGTGATTCTGGAACAGGTCAACAATGGGATTGCGGTTCGGATGGCGGCACTCTGGTTGCTCGCCGGAGCGGACAGCCAAGAAAAGGGAATCTATCCATGAATGCGATCTTGATTCACGACGGTCATTTGGTCGATCCGTCGCAACAGATTGATCGCGTGGGTCGCTTGTTGATTCGCGACGGTCGAATTGCCGCCGTGGATCCCAGAGACGGCGACATTCCCGACGATTGCCGACACATCGATGCCACAGGCAAAATCGTCGCCCCCGGGTTAATCGATTTGGGAGCAGAGTTGCGGGAACCAGGTCATGAGGCGGACGAGACGATCAAGTCTGGTAGTGACGCCGCGTTATCGGGCGGGTTCACGTCGGTGTTGTGTTGCAGCAGCACGTCGCCGGTCATCGATTCACCCGGCGCCGTCGAATTCGTGCGTCAAAAGGCGGCCAAGGCCCGTGGCGCGCGGATTCATGTGATCGGCTGCCTCTCTAAGGAACGACGTGGCGAAGAAATGGCAGAACTGGGATTGTTGGCCGAAGCCGGCGCGGTCGCTTTCAGTGATTCCCCGCGTGCCCAACGAAATGACGCGCTCATGAAACGAGCGTTAGAGTATTGCCGCATGTTTGATCTACCGGTGTTTGACCGACCGGAAGTACCCGGTTTGGCCGAAGGCGGCGTGATGCACGATGGTCAGGTTTCTCTGGTACTTGGTTTAAGAGGCTTGCCAACTGAGTCGGAGGATTTGGCCGTTGCCCGCGATGTGCGGCTTGCCGAAGCAACGTCCGGTCGCTTGCACGTTGGCCCTGTCAGTACGATGGGTGCCGTAGACATGATCCGCCGCGTGAAATCGCGGAATATCAAAGTGACCGCATCAGTTTGTCCTCACAATCTGTGCTTGTCCGACGCGGAGTTGCGGTCCTACCATGCGAAATACAAAGTCCGGCCGCCGTTGCGCAGTCCGCGCCATGTCAAAATGCTTTGTCAGGCGGTGGCTGACGGCACGATCGACGCAATTCAAAGTGGGCACATGCCACGTAGTCGCGAAAAGAAGATGAACGATTTGGACTTGGCTCCGTTCGGGATTTCGTCGCTGGAGACAACTCTGGCAACGGTCATCACCTATTTGGTCCAGCCGGGGATCATTGATTGGCCAACAGCGATCGACCGCCTATCAACCGCGCCGGCGCGAATCGCAGGTGTTCCCGGTGGGACGTTGAAAAGCGATACCAAGGCGGACGTGATCATCATTGATCCGGACAAACAATGGGTTGTCGATCCAAGTCGATTCCTTAGCAAATGTGTCAGCAGTCCGCTGGATGACCGCAAGGTTCAAGGAGTTGTCACGCACGCTTTAGTGAGCGGTGAGGTGCGATTTCAGCGCAGCCCCGATTTGCAGCATTTGGCGTGATCGCTTGGCGGCATCCCAAGATGAGATCACGTTTGGATGGATTGTAGACCAGGTCCCGTCCTGGCAAGGTCGCGTCAGGACAATCCCTAACCCACGACCAACCGATCTCACGATTCAAAGTGTTTTAGGTGACTAATGCCACGTTGCAATCAGAACGCAGTGTTATCCCGTTTCGATAGCCGCGGTGCCTTCCGAAAACAACTTGGGCTGTGCCCATCGGCTAATGAAAAGCGACGCTGTCCAGCTAACCCCAAAGCATGCGTCCAAAGAATCCCGCTTTTTTGGCCCGTACGTTAAAGACGCAGCGGTCGGTGTCGTCGGGCATTTCCAATCGCATGTCAAAGGGCAAGCTGTCTTGTGGTCCCAATTCGTCCTCTTCTAAGAAACGCGACTTGTCCAGGCCTAAAAAACGCGAACCGACGTAATAGGAAACGTCGTACCGCAAATTGGTCAAATGCAAATTGGACGCATTGACGATCCGGCCCTGCACTCGCAGTTCTCGCGCCGCTTCCACCTCGTCGTCGTCGTCTGAATAGCCATCTAACTCTTCGACGATCGCTCGTTTGGCCAGCTGGCGGACAACGAGATCGGGAACCTGCAGAAAACTCGGGCAATTTCCAAGCTCGATAAATACTTCTTCGGACACGACGGCGTTCTCCTCTCAGTCCTCAAGACAAAACGTTCACCCAGATGGTTCGCCACCGTTTCACGGTTGTGGTTCGGTAATTTCCATTGTCTGGTCCACATCGCTAACGCTGTGTTGAGTTTCGTGTCCGCTGGGCCATTGAACCAAGACTTGGTCCACGGCCTCGCGTGACCCCAACCCGAATGTCAGCACACATTCGCTTTGGCTCAAATAGCTCTTGGTTGGCATGAGTTGTTGTACCTGGGTCTCGTCACCGACGATAAGCGAAACTTTGGCGCCGATGGCATCACGGTTGGATTGACTACCTTGTAACCGAATTCGAAGCCAGTGATGGCCGAGCGATTGATCGTTGCGAAAGAGCTTTGCGGGTCCGTCGCTGACCGAAATCACAATGTCTTGATCACCATCACCGTCAAAATCTCCGTACGCGGCGCCGCGACCGACAATGGGTTCGCAAAACGATTCTCCGGTGCACTCCTCGTTGACTTCGACCAACTCGCTGCTCGAATCGCGACCGGCGTTCCAAAACAATTGCGGCGATTGTTCGTATTGTTGCGTTCGCTGCGTTTTGGCGATTTCTTCTTCCAGGTGGCCGTTGGCGCCCAAAATGTCGGGCCGCCCATCCAAGTCGATGTCAAAAAAGAATAGGCCGAATGTCAGACCTTGTCGCGTCGGCGGGCCGAGTCCGGTGGCGACCGCACCATCGATAAATTGGGATCGTTTGGGAGACGACATGTACAGGGCGCTTTGTTCGTTGGCAAAGTTGCCGATGCCGATTGCGAGCGTCCCGTCACCGCGAAAAACGGATGTGTCGATTCCCATCGCACCGCGAGCGTTGCCACTGCGGTCGTAGGCGATTCCAGCCAATCGACCTTTTTCGGTAAATGTTCCGTCCTGGTTATTCTCGAACAAGAAATTGCGGACGGTATCATTTGCCACGACGATGTCGATCCAGCCATCATTGTTCAAATCGATTGGCGCAAGTCCCATCGCTTTGCCCAGCGGCACATCGGTGTCTTCGTTGCGGACCTGAATTCCAGCCTTTTCGGACACGTCCGAAAACCGTCCTTGCCCGTCGTTGTGATACAGATAAGAAAACGAACCGGAAAATGCCTTGGGCGGTCCGTAAGCCCGGGTTTCGCCATCGAGCGTAAAGCTTTGGCTCAGGTCGATCTCCTTGCTCCAAGTCACATAGTTGCAAACGAATAAGTCCAGCAAACCGTCATTGTCATAATCAAAAAATCCACAACTGGTTCCCCACGCGTCGTCGGTTCCCGCAACTCCGGATTCCATTGTGACGTCGGTGAACTTGCCGCCGTCATTACGCAGCAAACGATCGGGCCCAACGGCAGACAAAAACAAGTCGCAATCGCCGTCGTTGTCGTAGTCACCAACAGCAGCCCCCATGCCATAGAACGAAAAATCCAAACCTGTCTCGACGGTGACATCGGTGAAATGGAAATTGCCGTCACCGGCGTACAGTTGGGGTGTACTTGGGGATTGATTGTCGTCCCATGGCCAACGCTTGGAGTTGACAAACAACAGATCTTGATTGCCGTCGCCATCGTAATCCAACACTGCCACACCGCTGCCCATTGTTTCGGGCAATAGTTTGTCTCCGTAGCGGCCCGATTCGTGTTTGAATTCGACGCCACTTGACCCGGTGACGTCGGTTAACGGCAGCATCGGGATTTTGTCTTGCTGGACATCGCGAATCTCCGGATTGGTCACCTGCTCCACCTCCTGACGCTCTTCGTCGGTGTTGCGTAGATTCATATACGCCAGGAGTCCGATGACGGGCATTGCCAAAAAGATAAAGACAAGCAAGGACGCTCGGAATGCATTGCCAATCACAGCATCGTTTTCGATGTCTTGATCTTCGGTGTCGTGGTGTGGCTCGTGAGTGTCGGGCATTATTTGGATTTGGATTGGCTGGGTGAATGGTTGGCTGCGGCTAGCGTTCGGTCATTTGACAGAGTGAACGCTGCTGAATCGTCGATCGATTCGCCCGATGGTTCGATTGCCGCAGTTGAATCTTCGGCACGATGCAAATCGTAGATCACCAAGGCTTCGGCAGCATGGTTGGCGGCGGGATATTTGCGTCTGGCAGGCGGAATGGCTACCTCAGTGGCGTTGTCATCGGGTTTGTAACGAGCGTGCAGCTCTCGGTGATGTTGCTCGAGCTCCTTATTACCAATCCATGCAAAGATCTCAGCCAAATTTGCATGTGCCGTGACATTCTCTGAATCAATCTCGAGGGCCTGTTCAAATTGGTCGCGTGCATCGGCAATCGCCTCGTCGTAGCCATCATCGTCCCCGGTGACTTCTGCCTGCTGTGCAATGTCGATCAGGGTCATTCCCAGTTCATTGCGGACCCGGTAATCCAGAGAGAAATCGAATCCGCGCGAGGGCAGTTTGGTGTCCAGGACCCCTCGCAGTGATTCGGCCGCCTCTTTCAAGTTACCCTGTTGGCGATTGATCATTCCACTGAGCCAACCTTGCGTCCAGCTGGGCGGAGAGGGTTCCATTTGTGCGGCGCGAACGAGCGACTCGGTTGCACCATCCAAATCACCTTCGCGAAACTGCACGCGTGCCAAGTTGATCGGTCCGTCAAAGCGTCCCAGTTTTTCGACCTGTTGAAACGCATCGGCGGCTTGCTTCAGTTCCGCTTTTCCCTTCAGCAACAACCCGATGCCGTAATCGTTCCAACGTTGCCAGAGTGGATGCGATGGTTTTTCGCTGTCGGGATTTTCGCTGTCGATCACACTGGCGACCGCACCGGCGTCCGTCACTTCTCCGATCTGCAATTCGACTTCGTCTCGCGAGATTTCGATGATCGGCAGATCGTTCGGATCACCGACTTGGCCTAGATCCAGCGGGTCGCGTTGCGGATCGCGATCGCGGCGAATGTAGTCCAGGTACTCGGTATCAAATTTTCGATAAAGCAATCGTGCCGTGACGGTAATGGGTTCGTCGCTGTCATCGGGGACCTGCAATCGGTAGTGAATCGATTGCCCGCCACCGGGTGGAATCTGGTGACTGTACAATGGCGTAAAAATGTTTTGCGCATTGCGGCGATTGATTCGATTCCCGTTTCGATCCAGCATGAACGTATTGACAAAGTGGGACCACGGGTCGACGGCTTCACGATCGTCGCGATGGCCGCTCTTGCCCAGAACACGGTCTCCCTGCTTGGCGGTGACTTCAACCCAGATTTCGTTCGAGTCGGTGGTGCCTTGGGTGAAGTGATGACCGAGTGTCAGCGTTCGTAGCACGGTTTCGATCAAATAGGTCGCGCCGCGTTGAACCGTTGCGTCTTTTTTCGATAGCGGTGCGTGCAGTGTGCCGTCGATGGAACCGTCTTCACGCAAACCAAATAGATCGACTCGCAGCGAGCCTTCCAGCATTTTCTTGTGAGCTTCCAGGCCATCCTGATCGCCAAACCAATAGCTGAGTGCAGAATTGGCACTTGGGAACGAATGGTCGTGTACGGCAAGCTGACCTAGCAAGCTGGAGTATTTTGCGCCGAAATCATTGCTCGCCAAATCGGGCATGTGGCAGTGATTGCAATTGTCCTGCGCCTTGGGGGGATAATAAAAACTCTGCGCACCGTGACCCGAAACGCCACTGAGCAGGTAGCTGTCGTAGTGGTTTTGTCCGCGCAAGAACTCTTTGTAATCGGTGACCTCGCCCGGCAAGGAAACCTTGTGGCAGGTCGCGCAAAATTCAGCGGTCTTATGGAATGGTTTCAGCATTTCGTGTTTGTGAAACGCGGGCTTGGCTTTGACCATCAGTGAGTTCAGTGATTGCAAGAACTTGTTGTCGCTGTAGGCAAACGGGTAGTGTCGCGGTTCGTCGATCGTGTAATCCGCGTTTCCTCTGGTGCTATCGATTGATTGAATCGCATGACAGGTCGTGCAAGTGATTCCGGCGTGCGCGGTCGGATCACCCACGTCGTCGTACTGCGGATCATCGAACTTGCCGGAGAAGAACGGTACGGGGTCGTGGCAACCGGCGCACCATCTTGACGCCTGCAATGTGCCAGCACGTTCAGTTGCCACACGTCGTGTCTCCCGCACCGATGCGCGATAGGCCGGGTTATTAAAACTGCTCAGCTTATGAGCACTATGAAGCCAGCTATCGTGAATGTCAGCGTGACAGCTCAGGCAATAGTCATCGTTCATCAACGTTTTTTCGGAGATGAATTTGCCGGTCGCCGTGCTGGCAAGTGATGGTTGAAAATACTTGTCGCCATCAGCCGGCGCGATGTCTTCGCTGATTCGTGGGTCGGAGGCTTGGAAGGCGACCATCACGCCCACGATCACTGCCGTCGCCAACGCAACGCGTCGACCGACGTGCCACTTGATTTTTGGGCCAACCAAACGGTGTAGCCAATAAAGCCAGACCACGACCAACGGCGCAATCAGGTGCATCCAGTAAACGACGCTCCGCGTTGTTGGATTGACGATATTGAACTGACCGATCCGCATCAGCAGCAAACCACTGACCAAAATCACAATGGCCACGGTAAAAAGTGCGTAACCGATTCGAATCGCGCGGCGGTTACGGCGGTGACGTGATCGCAACATATGAATCACACCGAATCCGATCACCGGCGTGATCAGCAATAGGCCAAGCCCCAAATGACCGAGAAACATCATTTGGTAAAAATGCGACTCGTAAATTTCGCCGGTCGCATACTGCAGCCAAGTGATGCTGGTCAGGTACAACCCATTGGCGGCCAGTACTCCGAATAGCGTCAGTACGACGTAAAGCACGATTCGGAGTCGTTTGGTAACCGGGCGTTTAGTTTTTTTGGCCGGTTTGGCCGGGGACGCGCTCGCTGGCGAAGAATGGGCCGCCAAAGTCTCGCGAGCCGTCTCTGCGTCGCCGGCAGGGTTGTGATCGGAATGGTTCATGTGGGCAAGTGGCGTCCAAATGGAAGGTTCTACAGCGTTAAGACGCGTCAGACGGGAGTTTTGTTTTGTCCCGCTACGTCCATTATCCGTAGTTTGATCAAATCAGCACAGGGTGGCTCGCCGGTGTCGCCAATTCCGCTCAGTTGGTGGCTGCTGAGCGTGCTGCAATCAGGTATCGATCAATCGTTGGGACGATGTGGCTCGTTTGGGGGCAAGTGACTTTGGCGGCAAGTGACAAGTGAAAAAGGGCTTCATTTGTCCCCACGTTCCCTCCACTTCACTTGGTCCGGTTTTCGATGTGCGCCCGCCCTACCATTCGGGGCGGTACCAGAACGCACGGTAGGATTGATGGCGCCGTAGATGGGAATCATTTTGCCGCTGAACTTTGTCCGCCTGCGCAAATCCGTCCGCTCTGGGAGGATAAGACGTCATCGCCCGAAACGGCAACGGTCGCGTCGTTTGCCCGGTCAGCGTGTTCAAGTCCGCGTCCTTGTCCCAGCCAACGCAATGAAAGATGAAATCGCGTTTGAAGCCCTCGGGGACCGGTTCGCTTGGGACCGAAAAGCTCATCTGGATTTCATCCCCCGAGCTGATCACGACCATCGAATCGTCCCACTGGCTGATCAGCGGGCTGCAATCACCAAAGCGTGTCAATTCGCCCCGTAGCGGTGGCCACTTTGGTTGGTGCGACGCGGTTTGGTAGTCGTACGTTTCGCAGTGGGTTTCGCCCGTTTTGATAGATTGCGAAAAACCGTGATAGGCCACTTTCGCGTCCAGCAACTTCATCGGTTGCTGGCGGATTTCCGACGGACTGGATTGAATGGCCAGTTCGGCTGAATCCCAGTAAATCTGTGCCGATGTCCGCACTCGCAATCGCGGGTCGGCTTTCAGAATCGTTTCGGTGACGTCCACCACAATCGTTTTGGTTTTGCCGCCGGGAAATCCCATGAACGCAATGGCTTTACGCCAACCGTCGTTCGCATCCGAGTCGGGAACCCAGAGCGACGGGAATTCGACTGCGGGCAGCTCTGGGTTTTGATCGATTTGAATATTCAACGAAGTATCGGTCGGCAAAATCCATCCGGTCAAAACCAAATAGACCCGGTCCTGGGGCTTGATTTCCGGTGTGCCAAAATCAAGGTCGATCCAATGGGGTTCACAAAGCCCCTGTCGCAAACGTCGATCAAAACCTTGTACGAAGTCGCGATCGACGGCCGCAAGCGACTTGGTGACATCGCGACCACGAGTGTCGGTCGCTGCACGGAGGGCATGGATGTCGTCATCGCCAAAGGCAAAGACCGTTTGCTGTGCAATGTTTCCCGGCCCCACTTTTTCGTTGGTCCAAACGTCGACGTCGGCTGGATGATCCACCGCCGTCACAGCGACCTTGTCAAAATACGCGACTTCCCAGAGCTCTTCGGTGATTCGGAAACTGTATCGACCGTCACGCGGCTGAATCCGGCTGCCATCGACCATCAAATATTCCCAGGGCCGATCCTTGGCCACCACGCCACGGGAGACTTGCAGTCCCAGCGGTGCCGCCCATAAACAGTCGGTCACAAATTCGTATTTGGTCCCGTCCCAAGCATACAAATAAGGGCACGACCCTTTGAGCGTCTGTTTTTCTTGAACCACCGCATCGATTTTGGGTTCACGAATCGTTTGTGTCAGACCATTGGGCATGATCACGCGCACCGAACTGGCCGCATCGAAACCATCTAAGCCGAAATGGGTCGACGGAGCGGTGATGACTTGGGCTTGATAATGCGGTCCGAATCGCAACTCCAATACGGAGCCGACGCCAAAGTGGTTGACTCGGCCGCTGTTGGCGTTGTTATCAGCGATGCCTTTGAATCGAACGTAAAGGTGGTGGTTGCTCGTCTGAGTTTCATTGATCCCAACGGTCAGTTTTCCATCGACGACGGCAATCAGATCCAGCAGGCCGTCGCCGTTGACATTCGCACTCGCGACATTGATGGCGTCATCCAGATCGGTTACCAGGTCGATCGACTGCGGTTCTGCTTGTCCCCAAGGCCCGATCCGCGTAACGCCGCCTGCGGTAACCAGTTCGCTCCACGCGTCATTGTCCAAATCGGCAATCATCAATCCGTTGCTCGATGACTGGCTTGTTTCGACTCGTTCGATCGTCCAGATTCCAGCGTCTGCGGTTTGAGTAAACACGACGGCGGTTTGTGTTGTTCCGCCAACGATCAGGTCCCACGACACGTTCCCATCGACTTCGGCAACCAACACGCTGGCTGCGTTTTCGATCGGGGGAATATCGTCGATCAGACGACCACGGAATTGCAAATGCAACAGATTTTCTAGCACGCCGACGCGTCCACTGGCCGGATGCACCGTCACAATGTCCAGATCCAGGTCGCGGTCGATGTCGGCAATCGCCATATCGCCAATGGGGTCGGAGGAATCAAATCCACCTTTGTGAAACGTCGTCTCGAAAAAAGTCCGATTGCCGCGATTGATGAACAGACGCAACCCGTCAGATTGCGTGGCAACGGCTAAATCCAAATCCCCATCGCCTTCTAAATCGCCGGTCACCACGTCCGTTACGCCAGTGACCTCTTCTAGTCCCGTTTTCTGATCGACGATTTGCAATCGGTCCGTTGACGCCGTGGACTGGCGTCCGTCGATCGCGATCAATGTGATGCCATCGCTGCCATAGGCGATCAATCCCGGAAATGTGTCGTGTTTGGCATCCGACGAATAATCGCGGTTGGCCGTGCCCTGCGTTGTGCTTTCGGATTTGATTCGTTGGGGATTACTACTGTCGACCATGAACAAGTCGGCGACCATCAGGCGGTTGAGTGACTTGTCCAGTTGAACATGTCCCGCCGACGACCAAACTCCGTCCGTCGGAGTCCAAAGTTGCACGACGGCTGATTCGGAGATCGTGACCAAATCATCGTCCAGATCCAGATCGAAATCGATCGGCAGGACATCACTCAGTTCGTCTGCACCATCGATCGTGTTGGTCGAAAAACTAAATGCGGTGCCTCCTTTTGCAAGCGGATTCAGCTGGATGACTTCGCTCGAAAGTCGTCGTTGCGCAGTGAAACTT
>JABDKS010000477.1 GCA_013002105.1 Pirellulaceae bacterium
TGCCGTTTGCGTGACCGGAATACTTGCCCACCTTCTCCCGCTGCATCGCAGGATCAACATGCGACATCTGAACTGTTTCAATGGGTTTCTCCTGACACTCTCTTTACTGGTGTTGCTGATCAACACCACCGCGAACGCCGACGATAACAAACGACCCAATGTCGTTTTAATCTTGATCGACGACATGGGTCTGCACGATTTATCAGTCGAGGGGAGTACCTTTTACGAAAGTCCGAACATCGACAAGCTGGCCCGCGGCGGGATGCGATTCACTCAAGGGTATGCAACCTGTCGCGTCTGCAGTCCATCACGAGCAAGCATCCAGTTGGGTCAATTTACCGCACGACATGGAATCACCGATTGGATCGGTGCGCGCACGGGATTGGATTGGAAACGCGACGATCGGGTTTTGCCCTCGGAGTACTTCCATCACTTGCCACACGACGACACATCGTTGGCCGAAGCGATGCGCGAAGGCGGATACCGGACGTTCTTCGCCGGCAAATGGCATTTAGGCGATGAAGGTTCCTTTCCAACCGATCATGGATTCGAGATCAACAAAGGGGGTCACCATCGCGGCAGTCCTCCGGGCGGATATTTTTCACCTTACAAAAACCCGGTTTTGGCAGATGGTCCCCAAGGCGAATCGCTGCCGCTTCGTTTGGCTGATGAAACCGCCGGTTTCATCGAACACCACCAGGACGAACCTTTCTTTGCGATGTTGTCGTTTTACAGCGTGCATGGTCCGGTCCAAACGACTCAGCAACTGTGGTCAAAGTATCAAAAGAAAGCCGAAGGGTTGCCCGACCGTGCCGAGCGTTTCAAGGTCGATCGAACCATGCCGGTCCGCCAGGTCCAAGACCATCCACTGTATGCGGGGATGGTCGAAGTGACCGACCAGGCCGTTGGTCGCGTGATGGAGATGCTGGACAAAACGGGGCTGACCGATTCGACGATCGTGATTTTTACCAGCGACAATGGCGGCGTCTCATCCGGCGATGCCTTTGCAACCAGCAACTTACCGTTGCGAGGCGGCAAGGGTCGTCAATGGGAAGGCGGTATTCGTGAGCCCTTCTACATTCGTTATCCGAAGGTCACCAAAGCAAACTCGACTTGCGATGTCCCCGTTACAGGCGCCGACTTTTACCCGACAATCTTGGACCTGTGCGGCCTGCCACTGCGTCCCGACCAACACGCCGACGGTGTATCACTGGTACCGCTACTCAATGGCGACACCATCGCACCGCGACCGCTTTATTGGCACTACCCGCACTACGGCAACCAAGGCGGCGAACCCGGATCGATCATCCGTCAGGGCGATTGGAAATTGATCCACTACTACGAAGACAATCGAAACGAATTGTACAACTTGGCGATTGACCCGAGCGAAGAAATCGATGTCGCACTGCAGCACCCTGTCACAACAGAGCGCATGTGGAAACAGCTGGACCAATGGCTCACATCGGTCGATGCAAAGCGCCCGGAGCCAGATCCACGGTACGATCCTGCCAAAACGGAAGCCAAGAACTTGCGTTCCCATAGGGAGCAAAAAGAAAAGCTGGAGCGAACGCACGCGGCGATGTTAGAACGGGATTGGCAACCCAACGCTAACTGGTATGGCAGTCTGATCACCAAGGACTAAGGATTCGGAGTGCTGTCACGCCCAGCATCGATTTGGCTGAGCTTTTGGCGAGCCTTTTTCACCGCCGATTCCGCCCACGGTTCGTCGGCGTAGAGTTCGATGACGCCGACCAGCAACGCTCGCTGCTCGGCAGTACCCAATGTTTCGGCGGCATCGATGCGTGCCATCAATTCGTTATGACGCGAGTCGTTTTGGATCAGCGGGCCTTGCTGGAGTAATCTGTCAATTTCGAATTGAACCAATTCAGCCAGTTTGCTGCGCGGGTCGTCAGCGCGAGTGGTAGCGTCAACAAATACATTCATCCACTGCTGCAGTTTTTCGCGACCCGCATCGCTATCGCGCTTGCCTAGTTCCATTGCGTCTATCAGTGCTTCCTCATGCGCATCTAAGGTGCGACCGGGTAATTTCGACTGCAACTGCAATCGACGAATAACGCCGGACAGTTGCAGCGACATGTCCATCGCCTTCACTTCGTCGTAGCGTTCATGATCGGGAAAAAGTTTCATGAAGCGATCGATCTGCGGTCGGGCATCTGCCATCGATCCGGTCGAGTTGATTTCGACAATTTCGTTGTACAACGATTCCGGCGATGTTTTTTTGAATGCGTACGACATCACCACCACACCCAGCAGCAACAACCCGACCAGCACACTGATCGAGAGTCCGCGTATCAGTTTGCTTTGTGACGCGGTATCCTCATAGCGAAAGATCGCACTCCGACTTGGTTCGCTCTCAACGGTTTGGAAGTGTGTCGAGCGGTTTGTATCATCGGATTCATCATCCGAAACTCCTTGCCGTGTGTCGAAGTCATTCGCGGCTAAGGTCGCGTCCGTCGGCGCGCTCTGCCGCTGCTGAACCGTGCCTGCGGATGGATTCACTTGCACGGTGCCTGGATCGCCGGGATTGATCGCCTGGGGTTGCTTCGTAACATTGCCAGCGGTATCCCCGTCTTTTCTGCTGGAAGTATTCGAACCCGCCATACTGGATGGATCAATTGCCATCGCCGATTCACTCGAAATCCCCTGCATCGTGTCGCCGCGTTGAGCGTTTAAGGTTTGCTCACGCATCAATCCAGCCTGCATCGCCTTCAGCCGATTCATTACCGCCAACGCGGTCGGCGGCCGATCCTTTGGGTCCTTCTCCAACATCTCATGAACGAGTTCCACGAGTGCCTCGGGGATTTCCAGATTGAACATCTCCAGCGGCGCGGGCTTATCCCTCTCTAAAGCAACAATCACATCGGTGATCCGCTTGCCTTTGAAAGGAGGTCGTCCTGCCAACATCGCGTACATGACACTGCCCAACGCGTACAAATCTGTACGTGACGTGATGCCGGAGTTCGAGGCTTGCTCGGGGGCCATGTAGTCAGCAGTTCCCAAAATCGAACCCGCCGCTGTCTGCTCTCCATAACCAAAAAGTTTGGCAATGCCAAAGTCAACCAACTTGACGCCGTCGTTTGCTGTCAGCAACAAGTTGGCCGGTTTCAGGTCACGGTGGATCACACCCAGATCGTGAGCGTGTTTTAACGCGGCGCAGATCTGTATGGCGATCTCGATGACCGCCATCCAATCCATTCGCTTTTCTCGACGAATTCGTTTTTGTAACGGTTCGCCCTCGACCAACTCCATCGAGTAGAACAACTGACCATTTTCCTCGCCGTAGCCGATCAGTCGAACAATCCCTTCATGCCGTAGTCGCTTGAGCGTCTCGACTTCGGCGTCAAACCGGCGTCGAAATCGTTTTTCGTCCGAGAGCTGTTCCGCGATCAGCTTCACCGCAACTCGCTCTCCAGACTTTTCGTGTACACCGACAAACACAGAGCCCATGCCGCCGCGGCCAAGCGATTCGCCCAACCGATAGGGCCCTAAATGTTCCGGTGCGTTCATGCGTGGTCAAAAAAAGACTGGGAGAGAGAGGCAGCGGTCATTGTAAACTGCCAACCTATAGCCGACACGGATCGCAGCATAACGGCGGTTGGGCAAAGGCAATCCAGCAAAAAACGGCTTTCCCTCGCCCGGATCCTCCATCGCAAACGGCGAAACCGATGGTGCGAATTGCAAAAGATCAATTCCTTCGTTTCGGCGGAATCTCTATGATCCCAGCCATGAATCGTCTCACTACCACCCCGAACCAAGTTCCAACACGGCAAATTTTCCGGTGCGTCGCTGCAGCCGCCGTACTGCAGTGGCTCTCCCAACCCCCGCTCGCGTTGGCACCCGTCGCGGCAATCGCGATCGTTCCCTGGTTGATGATCATCTCGATTTCCAATGCCCCATCGCGGCGCGGATACTGGACGATTTGGGGAGTTGGAGCGATCTATTGGCTCGTCTCGTTGCAGGGACTGCGACACGCCCACCCAGCAATCTACGTTGGATGGTTTGCATTGGCAGCTTACTTGAGCGTCTATGGCGTGCTGTTTGTCGCGATCACGCGTCGTATGATCGATCGACACATCCCTATCTGGATCGCCGCGCCAGTTAGCTGGGTAGGGCTGGAATGCGTGCGCAATTATTTCGCCACAGGGATCTCGGCAATCATGCTGGGCCATACGATGGCTGATGTCGCCATGATGACGCAAATAGCCGACACCTTCGGCACATATGGTGTCAGCTTTGTCTTGGTATCGATCAATGTTGCCGCCTTCACCGCTCTGAACGCCTGGCGCAGACGAAATGATGAATCGAGTTCCGTGCACGCTCCGTGGGTCATGTCGCTGCTGGTCGCTGCGATTTTGACTGTCGCCACCTTGATATACGGCACCTACCGCTTAGGCGAAAACAGGGGAGACGAACTGGCGACCTTTGCGCTGATCCAACGCTCCGAACACGTCGAATACGTGCCGGATGAAGAACGGGAAATTCGCATTTTCAACAATTACGTTCGACAGTCTCTGCAGGCAGTTTCCGCGGCCCAGCGTGACGTCGACGCTATTGTTTGGCCCGAATCGATGTTGTCCGGTGGACGTGCTTGGATGATCGCCGACAAGGATGCCACACCGCCCGAGCAGTTCGGCGGCTCCCTGGATGAGTTCCAACTTGCCATCGACTATCAGCAGACCAGCTTTTTGACTCGCATACAGGATGTGCAACAAGCACTCGCAGCAGCGTCTCCGGATCACAAGGTACCGCACCTGATCGGCGGTTGCGGCGTCGTACGCTATCGCGACATCCCACATGCCTACAGCGGTATTGTCCATGTCGATTCCGACGGAGAATTGGCCGATTGGTACGGCAAAACTCACTTGGTCATGCTGGGCGAATACGTTCCTTTGGTCCAGTGGATTCCTGGACTCCAGTCCATCCTCCCACCCGGACTCGGCCTGGCAACCGGTGCGGGCCCCAAGCGGATGATGGTCGGGGAGACCTCGTTCGCCCCGAACATCTGCATCGAAACCGCGGTCGAACGTGTCACCGTCAATCATCTTTCGCAACTGCACGCGCAGTCAAAACTGCCTGACGCCGTGATCACCGTGACCAATGATGGCTGGTTCGACGACTCCAGCGTGATCGACCACCACCTGCGATGCGCGCAACTGGTCGCTGTCGGTTGCCGTCGACCCGTGCTGTCAGCAGCCAACAACGGCCCGACGGCTTGGATCGACAGCAATGGAAAGATCGTCGAGTCATTGGCGACCGGATCCGACGGTGCGGTGATCGCCACCCCACTGAAAGATCCGCGAATCAGTAACTATTTATTCATTGGAGACTGGCCGGCGAGACTACTCGCGTTGATCAGTCTGATTCTGCTGGTCGATGCCTTCGGCTGCTGGTGGCGTCAACGACGTGCCCGACGCTCCGGGGCGGGCCCATCGTCGTTAGGTGTTCGCGACGAACCTTTGGGAACCAGCGAAACGTAACGAACCGGCAACGGAGGCAGCGAGTTGAGAAACAACCGACCGTACGGCTTGGTGTGAATCCTCGGGTCCAGCACGACGACCATTCCCTCGTCGGTGCGTGTTCGAATCAAACGGCCAAAACCTTGGCGAAATTTGATCGCCGCTTCGGGCAACTGATAATCATTAAACGGATTACCGCCGCCAGATCGAATCGCCTCTAATCGAGCTTCCAACAGTGGGTGATCCGGAACCGAAAACGGCAGTTTGGTGATGATCACATTGGCCAGTGCATCACCGGGCACATCGACACCCTGCCAAAAACTGTCGGTTCCAAACAGCACACCGCGCGGATTGCGGCGAAAGGCATCCAACAACTGTGTGCGATTCTGCTGTCCAGCTTGACTGTATAACTGCAACTCGCGTTCGGCCAACCACGACGTCAACGCTGACGCGCAGCGCCGCAATAGGTCGTAATTGGTAAACAAAACAAACGCATGACCGTCTGTGTGACCGACAAAGCGTTTGATTTGATTGGGGATCTCTTTTTCGAATGCTTCTTTTTGCTTGGACGGATCTGGTAGATCACGCACCACGATCAATTGAGCCTGTTTTTGGTAGTCAAACGGGCTGCCCACGCGAACGGACATACCGCCACTAAGTCCGATTCGTGATCGGTAGAACGAAAACTTGTCATCCTTGCCAGTGGCAATTGTGGCACTGGTCATCACCACACTGCGAATCATTTCGTTCTGAAACAATTCTTCACGCAACGCGGATCCGATATCAACGTGCGATGCCGTTAACGTCACACGATCGAGTCCACGCCGCGAACCGGTCCGTTCCAGCCAATACACCGCACCGTCTAATGAATGTCCCAGCCACTCGCGTAGACCACCGCTAAGTGACAGCAGTCGGTCGTGAGCAGATTCAAAATCTTTACGATCTGCATCGTCTTGTTCGCCGTCGGCCTGCTGGCGAAGTGCTCGAGCCAATCTTTCCATGGGTTCGCTCAGGGCGTTATCGACCACGTCAGGATGTTCGACTCGTCCATTCTTGCGGCCAGATTTTTCCCACCAGTCCAGCAGATCAGCGAACATCGCCGATGCTGCGAACCGACATTGATCGACCTGCTGCTGCAATCCCTTTAACTCTTTGGCAACCAACAAACCTTTCTGGGTCTGATCGTTATACAAACGATTGAATAAATAATCGAACTGCCCACTGGTGATACGAATTCCCAGGTGGTCGCCGGCAACCGACTCAAGCGTATGACATTCGTCCAAGATCACCGCGTCAAAATCAGGCAAGATTGACACGCCCTGACGTCGCAGCGCCAGATCGCTAAAGAACATCGCATGATTGACGATCATCAATTGTGCGTTCTGAGCTCGACGGCGTGCTTTGAAATAAAAGCAATCTTTGTGATGGGGACAAGCTCTGCGCAGGCAGTTGCCCGTGTCACTGACAACTTCGTCCCAAACAACCGAATCGGGTTTAATCGGCAACGTCGCCAGCGAACCATCGGACGTCTCGCCCGCCCATCGTTTGATCGTCCGCATTTGTTGAAGCTGCACGTCGGATGACATCAGCGTTGTCATCTTGCTAATCGCGCGATTCATCCGCCGGATCGACAAGTAATTACCGCGACCTTTGACCAGGACGGCGGAAAATTCCAGCGGGATGACGCTATTGAGAAAGGGAACATCCTTGCCGATCAACTGTTCCTGCAGACTGATTGTATGCGTGGAAATCAGCACACGAGGTTTGCGTGGTTCGTCGTCGTCATCCTCTGGCCGCGTATTTGGCGGCGGATCACTGGTTGCGTGCAAGATCGCGGGCACCAAATAGGCAAAACTCTTTCCTGTCCCCGTCCCTGCTTCGGCAACCAGATGCTTGCTCGTTTGCAGCGCCTCGGCAACCGCCCTCGCCATCTGCAACTGTTGTTCGCGCGGTTCGTAATGCTGCAACCGTCGCGAAATCAAACCGCCGTCGCCCAAAATCGAATCGACTGTCAGATCGTTGCTCAAGAGCTTGCGGGGCGTTGACGAAAATGAACGGAAAAAAGGTGCCAGCAATTTTGACCAGCGATTTCAATCGCGTGTCACCAACAATCGACTCGTTTTGGACAAGTGAATTGCCGGCAAGACCGACCTTGATCCCACGATACCACTGTCCGCTCAACAGGGCTATGGTGACTTGTCTCTGATAGTTCGCGATGCAACACCGGCTCAAAATGCTTACCGGAATCGGTCAAGACGAATGCCCTAGCGATCGTGTACGATCTGTATCGTCCAACCTTCTTGAATCGTCTATCTGAGCCATGTCCATCATTCAACAACCCTGTCCTCAGTGCTCGCGGATGCTGGAGTTGCCTGCGGAATCAAAAGGTCGATTGGCAAAATGTCCGGCGTGCGAAGCGACCTTCCGAATTGGCGAAACGCAACTCGGCAAAGACGACCACTCAGGCAGTGACCTCGCTCGTGCGAGCCCGTTCACACCCGAAACCGATCTACCCGATTGGCCGGTTGTCGATCGTGGCAGTCGTTGGAATATCGCGACGGTACCCATCGAGGAGATTCTCGCGCCATCGTGGGCCATTTTTCGCGCGAGATGGCTGCCATCGGTTGGTTCAAGCCTGATCATCGCGATTGCACTGTCAGCTGCCATCGGCATCCCCGCCTATGTTCTTACCCGCATCGCTGGCGGCGGAAGTGTGGTCATGGCCGCGATTGGATTCATGTTGCTTGTACCGTACTCGTTATTCCTGTCCGCTTATGCATTGATGGGAGTTTGCCGTGTCCATCTCGCGATCGCTCGCGACGAGCCATCGCCGCTATCGCAAATCCGACCACCCATGGCATTGGTGTTGCGATTCTTGCCGAGTTTTGTCTTGTTATTTTTGGTTGTCGCCGCAGCCATCGGTATCGGTGTTGGCGTTGTCGTGATCGCCGCAGTTGCCGAGCAAGTTCAACTTGCCAACTTCCTAGGTGTTTTGGTGACATTCGTCGTTGCGACGTTCGTCACCGTTTTGCAGTGGTACCTATGGGCATGGATGATGGCCGGCAGTGATGGAAAGACGACTGCAATGGGATCCGTAAAACTGGCTGCGGACGTCACGATACAAAACAAGCTGACATCCTTTTTTATCGTCATCATTGCCGTCGTGCTATCGTTGATCGGTTCACTGTTGTGTTACGTCGGTCACATCGCAACGACACCGTTTACCTTGGTTCTGTTTGCCGTCGGCTATTTGCTGACGACCGGGCAGCCGATCGCGGATCCCGACAACGCACCCTTTATCGATCCGACAGTTGACGATGTTGACCAAGCGACGGGCGAAATCGAGACCGCCTCGGCAGAACCACAATCACCGCCGCAAGGCGAGGGTGATGCTGAGTAATCACGGCCCAGCATGCAGTATATTGGTCGCACGATCGCTATCACGCAATTGCATCGGCGTTGACAAACCATCGCGTCGGTGTGACCAACTGCGACGGGTAGACACACGGGTTCGACTTGCCGGAGACTACCTCGCGTAACGCCGACTGTTTGTTCTCGCCGGCAATCAAAAACCACGATTGCTTGGCCGAATTGATCGCCGGGGCCGTCAACGTGTATCGGTACGCGTTAAATTTTTCGACCCAGTTTTCGACAAACCATCGCGTGTTTTCGTCCAATGCCGACGTTGCGGGAAACAACGACGCCGTGTGCCCGTCGTCACCC
>JABDKS010000479.1 GCA_013002105.1 Pirellulaceae bacterium
CGCCGCCATAATCATTCCGACGCCAGGAATCTTCGTTGTGGTGATAGCAGGTCGCCGCTACGGCGCCGGTCTCCAAGATGATGTAGGCCGCCAGCGATGGGACCGCAAGATACGCATTTCGTTTTTCAACTTCGTCGATTCGACGTGTGCTTTCGGAGGTCACTTCGCAGATGATACACGGATCGTCCTGAAAAGATTCCTGCTCCGACCCAGGCCGGTTCACGACGAAAGCATCTGGATAGTAAAAACGAGTTTCATTCGAATCGTCGACGATCCGTAACTTGGTGTCGGAGCCGAACGCCAAGAATGGTTTGTCACGCAGTTGTAATCCGATCGTGATCAAGGCGTTGCTGGCGACCAGGTTGTGCGCACTGGTGGCACCGGGCATCGCGTAGAAATCGCCGCCGACGTATTCGTGTTTTTGTTTGGACGTTTCTTCCGCGACCAGATAGTCTTCGACCGAAAGCATTTGTCGACTGAAAGGTTCACTCATCGGTTTATTCTTGTCGGGGATGGACGATTAGTTATACACACCCTGGTCGATCGCGAAACACTGAATCGAATCTGGATGGTGATTGCAAATTTCCGATTCGCCATGCGTTAGATTAGTTCCACCAGAATACTCCAGAAGGTAGGAAATCATCGTGCTGACCAGAAGCTGTCTTGTTTTGACATCAATGCTATTTCTATCCAAGGCCGTTTTTGCCGAGCAGCCGTCATTTCCGCGGCAGGCCAAGAAGATCCTCTTTTTGGGTGATTCGATCACTCACGCCGGACATTACATCTCGCTGGTCGAGGCTCAACTGCGATTGGCGGGCGACGAAAAACATCCCGAATTAATCAACTTAGGGCTTCCCAGCGAGACTTGCAGCGGATTGTCAGAGCCAGATCATCCATTTCCGCGCCCCGATGTTCATGAGCGTATCGATCGCGCGCTGGCGAAAATCCAGCCGGACGTGGTGGTTGCCTGTTACGGAATGAACGATGGCATCTACTATCCCTTTGCCGAAGAGCGCTTCGCCGCCTATCGCGATGGAATCGATCAAATCATTCAGAAAGTTCATGCCAGCGGCGCGAAGTTGATCCTGATGTCGCCGCCCGCCTTTGACGCACTACCACTGCGCAAGAAAGGCAACCTGCTGCCGGCGGGTGCCGAAAAGTATTCGTGGAAAGCGATTTACGAAGACTACGACCAAGTCCTAAAGCGCTATGCCCAGTGGATTACCGAACAAGACGATCGAGTTGAAATGGTGATCGACTTGCACGGTCCGGTTCGTCGTTATGTCGCAGAAAAACGGAAAACCGATCCCGACTTTACGATGTCGCCCGATGGCGTACACGTCAACAACGAAGGTCACGCGGTGTTGGCCGCAGCCATCTTCAAAGCCTGGGGAATGGACCAGCAAGTCGAACCTGCTGAAAGTCTGCTGACGTTGATTTCGCGCCGACAAAAACTGCTGCACGATGCGTGGCTCAGCGAAGTCGGTCACCAGCGTCCCGGCGTCAAGCCGGGCAAGCCGATTGACGAAGCCAAGCAGGAAGCGAGCGAATTGGCAAAGCAGATTCGCGCTCAGGTTGTGCGGCAACGGCGCGGGGCCGCAGCACCGCGGTAACAAAATACCAACCGCCCTTCCCTGTTTTGGAAAAGCACGGCAACGGAATCAGCGCGCGTCGGTATTTACTTCCATTTCAATCCCCGTCAGCCTATGCACAGGCGGATGATGACGGCGATGACGAGGGTGCCGAAGACGGCTAACTTGGCCAGTAGCCAGGAATGTTTGTCGATGTCGGCTTGGACCGAGCCCCACAGTTCAGCATCGATGTGCGCACCCGCTTCGGTGCGGATTTTGTTCATGTCCAAGACTCGATTGCCATCGGCGGAACGCTGGCCCACGTAGCTGAGGACAATTTTGACGACGCCCCAGGTGGCGATCGAGAAGACTTTCTTCGTGAACCGCCGTGCCAACAACGGTACTCTGCTGTCGACCCCGACCTGGGCGACCAAGTTGGTTGCGCCATCGTTCAGGGCGTCGCGCATCTCCGCTGCCGTCAATTCGTGAGCCGACATGGTGACCGATTCGGCTTCTTCGAACGTCGTAGGCTCACGGCCGAGCGCAATTTTGGTCAGCAGGTAGTCGAAGATCATCCGGCCAATCCCGATCTTCTCGAAGGCTTTGACGACCGTGGAAAGAATGGCGGTTTGAATTGCCAGCGACACGACCAAACCACTGGCGATCACAAAATAGCTGACGCCGGCGATGAC
>JABDKS010000482.1 GCA_013002105.1 Pirellulaceae bacterium
CCCCGTCACACTCGCTAAAGCTCGGTGCCGACCCTCCCACGAACAAGTTTCTATTACATGGATGATTTAGCGCGTGGGAGGGTGAATTAAAGAAGCTATCAATCACCCGACTTGTGGGTAAAGACAAGGTTCCCACCGGCCGAGTGTGCTGTAGCCGTCGGGCCGGTTCCCGCCGGCCGAGTGTGCTGGGGTCGCCGGTGGGAACCGGCCGACCCACTGACTCAACCGTTTTCGCTTGCGGCAACGAACGTCAAACCTACACCAACGCGAACGCTTGCTTCATTGCCTTTGCCGTGGCTTCCACCGCGGCTTCGTTGTCCAATTTGTTCAACGCGGCGTTGAAGGGTTCGGCGCGAATCGGCCCGTCGTACTCCAACTGAATTAACGTCGACAAGAACGATTTCAAATCGATTACGCCGGTCGCCATCGGCAGTTCGCGCTGATTGTCGATTTGTTCATCAATCTCGCGTCCCGAGGGCGCATCATTCAAATCGCAGGCGACGATGTCGGCGTTCGAAAGTGTTTTCAGATCGTCCACCGTTTCGTGCGCGGTGTACCAGTGCCAGCTATCGAGCACGAACCCGACGTTGTCGACTCCGATTTCTGCAATCAAGTTTTTCGTTTCTCGCATGCTATGAACAAAACTGTATCGCGCGGACGTCCAAAGCGTCTTGGGACCGACGTACTCCAATCCGAAACGCTGACCGTGATCTTTCAGAATGGTCGCACACACGCGCAGGCGACTGGCGTGTTGCCGAAAATTCTCAACATAAGTCAACTCGTCGTGCCGGGGCATCAAATAGGTGCCAACTCGATCAACACCTGAATCCTTCATCGCTTGTGCCAACTTGGGCAGATTCTCCACGCCGGCGCGAAACGTGTTTTCGTCTTTGCGAAAATCAAGGGGCAATCCGGCCGAACCCCACACCAGCCCTTTCTCTTTCATGTCTGCAAGAAGCTCGCCGCGCTCTGTATTGGACAGCCTGGCTAGATAACCGGGATCGGGCGTCACCGATTCAAAACCGAACTGATGCGCCAAATGGATCGCTTGCCGCAAATCCGCCTTCACCCCGATGCTGCTGCATCGCAAGTCGAGACTGAATCGTCGTCGTCGTTTGGCTGCCGCAACGGCGAAATTGGACGATGGCAAGAGATTCACGGCAACGGCAGTCGATGCGATCGCCGCGGTCGAGAGTTGGATCATGGAGCGTCGAGTAAGCGACATAGAGATTCTCATTTACGTGGAAACAACCCCATCACTGTAAGACGTCCTATCGCGCCGTGCCATCACGTGGACGTTGTGGGGGCGTCTGATAAAACCAGCGACCCGCTCGGTTTGCCACTCGCCGACCAGCGGCGGAACGTTACCGATGACGCTCCAAGATTGACCTTTCACCGCCCAATCCGCTACAATCCAACCCGCGTTTAGTTGCTTCTTACCGCGTGAAACCTGTCACCACGTTTATGCCGTCCATTCGATTGCTACTCAATCCGACGCGGACGGCCAAACAAGGTGTTCAAGTGAACGTTGGCAAGTTCAGCGACGAATACATCGAGATGACCACCACATTGACTTGTCACGCAGACGACATGGCAAGCTTGGGGGTCCAAGATGGCGACTCCGTTCGCGTTCGCACCGAATTCGGCGAGGCCGACTTTAAGTGCGTCCAAGGCAAGGTGCCCGAAGGGATGGTTTTTGTTCCGTACGGCCCACCAACCTGCAAGTTGATGGGCGGAAACACCGATGGTACTGGTATGCCAACCTCCAAAGGTTGGGAAGTCGACGTCGAGCCGATCACGGCTTGAACCGACACCGGTCACCATCCGAACTTTCGAAGCACTGCCATGTCAGAGAATCCTGATTCCGAAAGAGACCTCAGCGGTCCAGACTCGCCCCACTTTTCGTTCCCAATTGCATCCGACGCGACTGCCGGGGACAACGCCGGAAACACCCCAATAAACGCCTCCAATACCGAACCATCGGCGTGGGAAGAAGTCGCCGAAGGTCGCTTCATGCCCAAACGAGTTCGCGGCAGCTGTCACGGACGGGCCCTTGGCTGAACGTTTACGCTACCGGCATCCAGTTCGGATGCTCCCAACGATTCATTGACAGACAACGCAGCATCGGCGGACGATTCAGCACCAACATCGGGCAGGGATAAGACGCCCGAAACTAAACGCGAAACTAAACGCGAAGCGTAAACGCATCACTTAAACCCGATGCTTAAGCACAAACCTGTGCGGCATCGTTGAAATCGATTTCCATGCGCACCGTCGGCGGCATGATTCTCGTCATTTCATCCTACCAATGGATTCCCACTTAATTCTTTTCGAGAGCGGATACCCGTGAGCGAACTAAAGATCATCGACAACGCAACATGCACGTTTTGCGGATGTGTTTGCGATGACATTCAACTGCATACCGACGGCAATCGAATTCACAAAGCGGTCAAAGCGTGCGTGCTGGGCAAGGCCTGGTTTCTCAATCACACCGCCGACCGAAAGTACCCCGACGCACTGATCGATGGCAAAGAAGCATCTGTCGACGAGGCGATCGCGCTGACAGCCGACTTGATGTACGACGCCAACATGCCGTTGGTGTACGGAATGAGCAATACGACTTGCGAAGCACAGAAAGAGTGTGTGGCATTGGCGGACCAATTAGGTGGCCTGCTCGATAGCCACACCTCCTTGTGACACGGTCCAACCGAAATCGCCGCCCAGTTGGGTGGCAAAGTCACATGCACGTTGGGCGAAGTAAAGAACCGAGCCGATTTCATTGTCTACTGGGGTGGAAATCCAGCAGAATGCCATCCGCGACACTTCACAAAATATTCATTGATGCAGAAGAGTAAGTTTCTGCCCAAAGGTCGCAAAGATCGCACGATGGTTTTGGTTGACATTCGCGAGACCAAGAGCGTCAAAGCGTCCGATATCTTTTTGCAAGTACGACCGGGAAAGGATTTCGAACTGATCACGATTTTGCGTGCCTTGATCAAAGATCAAAAAGTGACCGATGCACAGATCGCCGAAACTGGCCTGACGCGTGAACAACTCGATGATTTCATCAGCCGTGCAAAGTCCGCCAAGTTCGGTGTGTTCTTTTTTGGCATGGGATTGTCGATGACCCGCGGCAAACATATGAATTCAGCGGCACTGTTGACGCTGGCGGCCGAGATGAACGCGTTTACAAAGTTTGTCGCCATGCCGATGCGAGGCCACGGCAATGTCACGGGAGCCGACGTGATCATGCGTTGGCAAACCGGTTATCCGTTTGGCATCACGTTTAATCGAGGTTATCCGCGTTACAATCCCGGTGAATTTTCGACCGTTGATGTCTTGGTCCGTGGCGACACGGATTGCGCGTTTATCATCGGTGCCGATCCCGGTGCGACGATGCCGCAACCGGCCATCGATCACTTGGCGCGAATCCCGACAATCGTGCTGGACCCGCATGTGACACACACCAGCAAACTGGCCAAGGTTCATATCACGACCGCGCCGGCCGGCATTGCCGCACCGGGAACGGCGTATCGGATGGACGAAATCCCGATGCCACTTCGCCCAGGAATCGATTCGCCGTATCCTAGCGACGAAGAAGTCGTGCGACGGATCAACGAGGCGATCGCAAAGAAAGCCGCTTGGGCCGGCGACCGGTCGCAGATCTTGCAAACACAAGTTTAATTCAACCTCGAGGCACCGTATGCTCCGCATCACCGGCGGTAAAATTTACGATCCGGCAAACGGAGTGAACGGCGAAATTCGCGATCTGTGTATCGCAGATGGACGGTTTGTCGATTCGGTCGATGGCGGACAGACGGTGGATGCGACGGGCACGGTGATTTTCCCCGGCGGCGTCGATGTACACACTCACGTCGCGGGCGGGTCCATCAATTTTGCTCGCGCGATGACCCCCGAAG
>JABDKS010000484.1 GCA_013002105.1 Pirellulaceae bacterium
CGTCTGTATCGGGTTGTACCTGGTAGCGGCATCCCCGCAATCTGGATGGTCCCAAACACCATCCACGCCCGCAGCCAAACCAGGCCAGATTCCTGACGAAGACAAAATCGAAGCGTTTTTTGAAGACGCGCACGAAGCACTCGATTCGGCGCTCGAATTGTTCGACGATTCGCAAAAGCGACCCGAGAAAGGTGACCTCGCCTTTTATGATTTTCTCTCTCGTACCAAGGAATCTCAGTCACGCAAAGTCGAAGGGTACTTGGACGCCGCGGGCGAAGCCTTGGGTATCTCCAGCATCAGCACCCGTCGTCAACGAATCGCCGACCTACGTCAGACCATCGATGAAACCCAACGAAACCTAACAACCTACAAACGCAAACGTATCTCCGCGCCCAACAAGACCTACAACCCACTGATCACCACCAAAGCCGGATACGACGACAAGATTCAAGCAGGCAAAGAAACCATCATTTTGGCCGAAGAAGAAATCAACGCCGAAAAGGATCGGTTGGTCCGGGATTTAGCCCGCATTGGCATGGAACTGGACGCCGAGAGCGTCGATGAATTGCTGGAATCCATCACGGGCGATGAATTCGTTCGGGTCACGATCATCTTTGATAATGCCAAACGATTCGCAGCCGAACTGGAACGATTGACCAACGAGTCAGGCGAGGACCTGGAAGCCGCCAAACAGTACTACGGCATCTACCTGATGTTGCTGCACACCATGTCACGTTTGCAGCAGAAGTTTGTCGAAAACGTGGACGAAGTCTATTTTCCGAAACTCGACGGCTTCATCGACCAGGCACGACAAAACATGAACGAAGCCGAAGAAGCGATACGTCAAGGCGGCGACAAGCAGATCCTCCGCAACAACATCGCCAGCAACCAGCTGACTTATGACGCCGCCATCCTTTACAAAGACGGCCTGCGGGAGCAACGTCGGCAAATGCTCGAGGCCAACGAAGCGTGCAAAAAGAATATTTTGACCGCAGAAAACACCTACAAAACCGTTGCGCTAAGTAAGGACCTTTCGGATCTGATGGCCGTTAGCCGACGCGCATTTGACTCGATCAGCGGCCTGACCATTCCTGACTTGCGGCCGTTCCAGAACGAAAAGATGCGCGACGCGCTCAGTGAAATTACACGAGAGTTGCGTAAATAATTTGGTCAGTGCATGACGAAATCGGTTCGAGGTGGATCTGATGATTTGGCCGTCGCGATGAACGACTCCACAACCAACCGCCGCTCTCCACCGATGGCGTCCATCGTCGATACGCTCCACGCCGAAGGTGCCTACCAAGTACTCGCACGCGCCAACGAACTGGAACGCACCGGTCGCGACATCATCCATTTGGAGATCGGTGAACCCGATTTCGACACACACGCGTCCATTTGCGACGCGGCTGTCCACGCAATTCGCAAAGGACGAACGCGATACACCCCCACACCGGGCGTGCCAGAACTGCGGCAAGCGATTGCCGATGACGCCGGTCGTCGCCGTGGCATTAGCATCGTCGCGGAAAACGTAATTGTGGGCCCTGGCGCAAAACCGCATCTATTTTTCCCCACGTTCGCCGTGATCAATCCGGGTGACGAAGTCGTTTATCCCGATCCAGGATTCCCAACGTATGCGGCGATGATTCAAGTCGCTCGTGGGGTCCCGGTTCCGGTGCCGCTGTCCGAAGCAAATGGGTTTTCGTTCGACTTTGATGTCCTTCGCGAGCGTGTCAGCCCTCGAACGCGAATGATCGTGATCAATTCGCCCAGCAATCCTACCGGCGGTGTCTTGAGCCACGAGGATCTGGAGAAAATCGCCCAGTTGGCCAAAGAACTCAATTGCTGGGTCTTGTCGGACGAGATTTACAGCCGCATGTGTTACGACGACCACGATGCACCCAGCATCGCGGCGATCCCGGGCATGCTGAACCGGACAATCATTGTCGATGGATTCTCCAAGACGTTTGCGATGACCGGCTGGCGACTCGGCTACAGCGTGATGCCGACTGATTTGGCCCAAAAAGTCAGCCTACTCTTGGTCCACTCGGTTGGTTGCACCGCCGAATTTACACAGTACGCCGGCGTCGAAGCCTTGACCGGGTCGCAAGATTACGTGCAGCAGATGATGGCGCAATACCGGATACGCCGGGACCTCTTGGTGGACGGCCTTAATTCGCTCCCCGGTGTCCAATGCCAGAGTCCTGCGGGCGCGTTTTATGCATTTGCGAATATTAAAGATCTTGGGCGTACAAGCTCCGAAATCGCCCAGCTATTACTGGATCGGGCTGGCGTCGCACTGCTACCGGGCACGGCGTTCGGTTCACAAGGCGAAGGGTTCCTGCGGCTTTGTTATGCCAATTCAATCGAAAATCTGCAAAACGCGATCCATCGCATACGCGATGTTTTGTCGACTCTGGATTCGTGCTGAAGCTGGGAGTTGACCTTGATCAGGAATCGAGCGATTTAGAGGTGGGATAGGCTTCCAGCCTGTCATTTGTCGCATCGACAGGCTGGAAGCCCATCCCACGCTCATTCTCGGTTGCAGTACTAGCTGGAACTGCCAATCGTCGGCCACTCGCCGCCGACACGCTCCGC
>JABDKS010000496.1 GCA_013002105.1 Pirellulaceae bacterium
GAAAAGACCCGAGCAAACTGCCCGAAGCAATCGAACGGGCCAAAACATCTATGCGCGAACAACTCGGCTAGCGCACACCGTAGGCCACGCACGACCTGACAAAGACCGTAGGCCAGGATCCGTCCTGGCAAAGGCCAGGTCGTAGCTCGTAGCCCAGTTCGTAGGCCAGGACCCGTCCTGGCAAAGGTAAGATCGTAGGCCAGGACCTGTCCTGGCAATCGCTTCGTGCATCTCGTAGGCCAGAACCTGGTCCTGGCGTTTTCTTTGCCAGGACAGGTCCTGGCCTACGGCTACGGCTGCTACGGCTGCTACGGCTTTGCTTGAGATATCGATTCAGCCGACAGGCTGCCAACGCTCGCTGATAGTGCAACCTTGGGAAACTATTTTCCAACCGCACCGGTCACGATGCAGGTGGCCGATTTGCCCTCGCCCAGGTCGGTCACAATTCGGACTTCTTGACCCACACTGGCGTCTTGTTCATCGGCGTTAAAACGCATTTTGACAAAATGCAGTTTCTTCTTGCCCGCGGGCACATCAAAGTCGAACCGGTCATCGGCACAGACGACTTTGCGGATCTCAAAGGGCTGTTCGCCTCGCACCACCAATCGCTTCTCGACGGTTTGGCCGTGCTTGGCGTTTCCGATGCTGACGGTCGCGGGCGAAATACTTAGCGTCGGGCGAATTCGTCCCGAGATCGACATTTCCGTTGTCGGAAAATCCCGATCATTCGTGATCAACGTCAGTCGTTCGCGAATGTCACCTTCGGGCATCGTATCCTTGATGCGAACCTGCATCCGGTAGCGAACCATGCCGGGTAAACGTTCGGCTGGGTCAAGCGACACTTGCAAATGGTTACAGTGGCTGCGGACATCCGTGATTTCCCAATCGGGTTTGCCAGTCCGCGTGATCACAACATTTTTGGTGATCGATTGCCCGGGAGCGACCTCGCCGTAGGCAACTTCATTGGGACTGAATGTAATGTCCGTGCGAATAAACCCCTTCACCTTCAGTTGCACTTCGGCGTAGTACGGGCGGTCAAAAACCACCGTGATCGTCGCCGCTTTTTGTCCGATGAATGTGTCCGTGTTGAACTTCGCAATGATCGCGCCGCGCTCATGCGTCTTCAGTAAGTTCTTGGTGACGATCGGAGTCGTGCATCCGCAACTGGTTCGCACCGATGCGATTCGGACATCTTCTTGGAACTTGTTTTCCAACACAAAGTGATGTTCCGCCTTGGCGCCACGACCCACCGTTCGAAAATCGTGACTGTCCGACTCGAACATGTCCGCCGCCCAATTCTGCTGCTGAGCATGGGCAGTTGACGGGGTGAGAAAAAACCCAGCCGCTGACACCATTGCTAGCGACGTTGTGATCCAGCCGCGACGTGAAATCATTGACATTTCGTATAGCGCTCGAGAAGACGATTGAATACCAGTATCTCGTGAACTGACCTCACTGACCTTAACAAAGTTCGACTTTGCCAAGAACACGTTTCGGTTCACGCTCTTTCTTGGGAATCGGTCATTGAATCGAAGTTTTCCAATATTTCCGCGAGACGTTCCATAGGAAGCCCAACAACGTTCGATTCACTTCCCTGGTTTACGATGCTTAACCAATCATTCCCATCTTGGTAGCCGAAAGACCCAGCTTTGCCTTCCCACATTAACGACGCAAGATACTCCTGAAGCATTGTTTTGCTCAAGGCTAGCATTTCCAGCGTCGTACGTGCGGCTTCGACCACTCGTCTGCCGCTGCCGGCCGACCAGAGACAGATCCCGGTGTAGACATCATGCTGACGCCCGCTGAGTTGACGCAACATGGATTCGGCGTGGGATTGATCGCGTGGCTTTCCCAGTATCTGACCATCGCACCAGGCGACCGTATCAGCCGCCAGCACAAGTGCCCGGTCATATCGCGAAACCACGTCCGCCGCCTTTCGATAAGCGTTTCGGGCAACAAACTCCGGTGCCGCGTCACCACTGCAGATACCGCATTCCGCCGTGTCAGAGGCTGGATCGACGACGAATTCGTAGCCAGCCGCGTCGAGCAGTTGAGCGCGGCGCGGCGACCCGCTGGCCAAGATCAACGGTTCATTCGTCGGCAGATCGGCTCGCGGCAGTCCTCGCATCAGTGGTAAGTCGTCGGAAAACTTCATCGGCTCGATTCAATAAGACCCGCGGTGATTCGTTCGTGTGCTGATCCGCACAGCACCGGACTGCAAAATTCCATTTTGAACCAATCCATTCGGTGTTGCGAATCTGTACGGCTTACGCATCCCCGTTGTCACCGCGGCTGGGTCCGTGGTCCGAATCATCGTCAGCACCGGGGCCGGAATCATCTGGTCCGTCGTTGTTTGATTGCGAATCCGGGCCGGGATTTTCAAGGTCGCCACTTTCCGGGCCCGAGTTGCCAGTTGTCGGATCGACGGCCGGCGTCTCGGGGACGACTCCTGTGCGGCGTTGCTCCAATTGGCGAACCGAACCGCGCAGTGATTCCAACAACCGGGGAACTTGCCCAGCAGCAACAAACACGCGAGCGCTGACGGCTGATTGGGGAAAAAAGCTGGTCAAAAAATCCAACCCAAACTCGCTCGCACCGTGCCCGATCATCACACCGTTGGCATAAACCCCGCTGAGTACTTCGTCGGGCAATTTCAAATCGTCGTAGATTTCCTGCGGCGTGGGCCGGCGAGCGTCGGGATTGGGATTCTGCTGCGGTACCGGCGGATCGCCGAACCGCTGGCGATAAAGATCCAAATTCGTGTTTAACGCATCGATGAACTGCGGCATGACAGGATGCGGTATGACGATGCGTGCTGCCACTTTGTGCGGGCGACCGATCGTCTGCAAGAAATCGACAATGAACTCGCTTGGCCCAGTCATCACAATCGCGCCCGTACTGAAACAGCCATCCGCAACGTGATCGGGAACTCGCGCGCGAACCGCGGGATTCTGATCGGCAGGCGGAGGATTGGGTTGTGAATCCGAGGACATGACGTTGGCACTGACTTGAAAGGAGGCGAAAAAAGCGAAGCCGCTGAGGGCATTCTATGCGGATCGATCCAAAGCAAACACCCTGGGAAAATGCCGCAAACGCTCGCAGCAGGACACTTTACTTGCCCATTGAGTCGTGCCCAACGATGACGCGGACCTTGCCTACCATGTCTTGCCTACCATGTCCCCTGATCTTGTCCGCTCTGCCCGGTGTCGGCGACATTTTTTGGCAATTTCGCTTGTTCTTCTTCGACTCGTCCCGGCGTCGCGATCCTCCTGGGCAACACGGTCGACGTCATTAGCATCAGACAGGTCGCGAACATCGCCGCGGACGTACTGACAATCAAATACACGTCGCCGCGGTTGAACCGACCGTCGACGGTTTCGACCAGCGTCCAGGCCCAGTTCGTGATTTGCCACCGCGAGTAATCGAACGAGCGGTAGTCATTCAAGTGCATCCCGATCGAATACGGAACGATGCAAAGTAGAACTGCGACAACCACCATGGCCGCCAAACCAATCTCGACGCGTGGATTGTTGCGCAGTCGGACAACCGCAACGATCCAGCGTACACAGACCAAAAACCCAACGAAATAGCCAGCGTACAACATCGTTACGTGCTGAATCAGCATCCGGTCGCGCGCCGCGATTCTGCTGTTACCATGAAGCTCGATGACGGCCTCGAATCCGACAATTGCCAATACAGACAGCAGAATCGTGACTGCGGTAACGAACACCAATCCGGTTGCCGGACCAGGGGTCAACCACGTCAGCAGGCTTCGCGCCAAAAAACTGCTTGGCAATTCGCGTCGAATGCGCGGCGTCATCACTGGTGACTCTGCCACCATCATGCTCCCGCATACGGTCCAGACCGCCGCTAGCGACATACTCAGCACAAGATAGGAACCGATCGAAACATCTTCTTCGGGCATCTGAATTGCGTATGCGATGACGCCGATCACGACCGTGGTCAACATCAACAGCGACAAGCGAATCGGCGTGGAACGATTCTCGCTTTCGGGCGTCAACTGGGCCGCCGTCGCCGTCAAAAACAAATGCCCCAATGCCACGGCGATCAGCAGTGTCGATATCGCGATGAAAAGTGTGTCGGCCGGCGTGAACGGATTTCCCTCCAACGTGATATAGATCACCGCGGCACCAATCGCATACTCTGCTGTCATCAGAATCATAATCACCGCCAGCAAGGTTGCCACACGACCGGTTCGCCCCCGCGCCAGCGGCGCAAAAAAGATCGCAATGATGGTCAGCAACAAAGCACCGACGACCAAGATCGCAATCATCAAAGCGGTCGTGGGCAGATCGACGCCGCGCAGGGTGTAGGCGTACGCAACACACGGCAACAGGGCGACAAAATAGAGCCCAATTTGCAGCGTCGCACTGGCCAGTTTTCCCAGCACAATCTGCCAAGGACTCAGTGCCGTGATCGTCAATAACTCCAGCGTGCCATCGTCAATTTCGCCCTCGAGCGACCGGTAGGCGGCCAGCGGGACGACCAGCAACAGTGGGATCGCCAACACGACGTAGTAACCAACCAGCATTCGAGGAGCCGACGGCGAAGTATAGATCTGCGGCATCATCATCATGCTGCCGGCAACGGTCCAAGCCAACGCCGCAAACAGGAGTACGGAAAACGTGACCACGAACTGTCGGCTCTTGAGCGCCTGGCGAGTCTCTTTGACCAAAATCGGATTTACAGAATCGCCAAAGCGTTCGCACCAATCGTCCACACGTCGCAACCATTGGGGCGTCGACGTCTCGGGGTTGGTTTCGTTCGTACCGGCAACAATCGCCATCAGGTCCAGATCTCCATCACGTTATTGCACCAAACCTTCGGTGACTTCCAAGAACACGTCCTCCAAACTTTTCTGGTGCGCGGCGACTTCCGCTACCAAGTAGCCTTCGCCCACCAACGAAGCGACGACCGCGGCTTGATCGTTCGCGTCGCCGTCAAAGGCAAATCGAATCAATTCGCCATCAATGATCGGTTCTCCTACACCCGAGCGGCCCTTGACCAACGCGGCGGCTTGTTCCGCTCTCTCCAATACGCGAATCACCAGCTCGCGTTGGCTCGACTGTTTCTTTTGAATCTCGGCAACCGTCCCGGTCGCCAACAGTCGCCCCTGTTCGATAATGCCAACCGAGTCACAGATCTCAGCCAGTTCCGTCAGAATGTGGCTGCTGATCAAAACCGTCTTCCCCTGCTCGGCCAGCTCGCGAATCATTTTTCGCAGGTCGATCCGGGCGCGCGGATCCAAGCCCGCAGCGGGTTCGTCGAGGATGATGACCGATGGATTGTGAATCAGCGCACGTCCGAGACACAAACGTTGCTTCATCCCTTTGCTCAGACCGCGAATGGGCTTGTTGGCGATCGAGTCCGTGCCGGTAAAACTTAACACCCACTGCAATTGCCGTGTCCGTTCTTGACCAACAAGCCCATAAGCTCGCGCGAAAAAGTCGAGGTACTCCACGCAGCTAACATCGCGGTACGTACCGAACGAATCCGGCATGAACCCAAGTCGACGGCGAACCAATTCTGGATCGTTGACAACCGAAAAACCATCGACAAACGCATCGCCGTAGCTGGGCAAATCCAGCGTCGCGAGTATCCGCATCGACGTCGTTTTGCCGGCACCGTTGGGACCGATATACCCGAAAACATGTCCGCGTTGCACAGAAAACGAAATGTCGCTGACGGCCCGGGTGTCACCAAAGAATCGGTGAAGTCGCCTTAGTTCGATGCAATCGTCGTCTCCGGTATGAACGGCGTTCACGTCGACCGTTGTGCTTTCGGCAATAGGGTCCGACTGAGCCGTCTGATCCGATGGCGAACTGTTTGACTCGACTCCGGCAACCGACGCGACCTCGCCCGCCGCTTTCTGGTCAAAATTCATGGCAGCGTCCCCAATACATAACGAACGCTGTCGACATGTTCTGCACCGTCGACCCACATCACATCGTCACTTACATCCGCGATGGCACAAAAGGTTCCGCTGGGGATATCTCCGTCGACCTGTAGCTGCTGTTGCAACAATCGTTCCAGTGCCCCGTCGGTCACGATTTGATTGGGGTCGCCGATCTCGCGATTGAATCTAGCGATCAAATCACGCGTACTACTATTGTACGACCGGGTTTGCCTGGACTCGCGAACGCGGGCGATCGGACGATGGTCGCTGTACATTTCACCCAACGCCGTCGAAGCTGTTTTCACCGTCATCCGATTGCAAAACACATCCTTCTCTCCCGGCAATAGTTCTTCGATGGACCAATACTGTCCACGGCCGTCGCGGATCACAACATTTCGTAACGCAAAATCAAACTCGCTACTGACCTGTGGCGTCTTATCACTGGACGGGGGAGGCGAAAAAACCAACCGACCGGCGTGATGACGCGGTTGATGCACGACGAACTGTTTTTGAGCACGCGAGGACAGGAAGTCCGCGTCGAATCGCTGGGATGTTTCCCGCACGATCACGCGACCAAGCGTGGAAAAGTCCATCCGATTGAGTGCCTCCCAACTCTTGTCTGCATTATTTGCGTAAGCAAAGACTTCCGCATCGCCTGCAAACCGAATCCCTTGTGACTGTCGCACTCCGGCAAAATACGTTCCACGAATTCGTTCCGCCGCGTCCCCCGAGACGCCGTCGACGTAGGTGATCTGTCGAATCCGACTTTGTGTTCCAAATCCATCCGCGACGACTCCGTAGACCAGCATCGACGCGGTGGTAACCAATGCCAGCACAGGTGCAATCGCGAACATCAGATACCCGCGGCCCGCTTTGGTGGTCTTGCGATAAGCAACCGGCCCCACCAAAACAACAAACAGCGTCAGCACTCCGATAAACGTGTAGACCGGCGGCTCGGCGACGCCGGGAATCAACCATCTAGCTGCCCGCTGATCACCCAACAATGGGTCGACTCCACGTCGCAACATGGGCGATACGCGAAACACAAACGTTCGTGCGATGACAGTCAGATCAAAAAGCCTCAGCGGATTGCTCGGTTTGACGTTCAAAATTCGCCCCGCCGCAACATCCTGCATTCCAATCGAGTCAACGACCGCCGCAGATGGTTTGGTCAATTGGTAATTAGCCAACGCCTGTTCGGCGGTTGTGATCAGATTTTCGTAATCATCGATCGACTCCGATTCCAAACCGAGTCGCTTTGCCTCTGCATTGGAAACTGACATCATCTGCATCTGCTGTTTTTGACTTCGTATACGCTCGATCAACAACTCCTCGCCAGCCTCCCAAGAAGAACGTTCAAAGTCGATTGCGCGGTCAATCATCCAACTGCTGTCGAGCGCAGGAGCAGCACTAACCCCCAATGTGTTGGCAAAGGACCGTAGTGACGGACCATCCAAAACGACCAAGGTCCCGCCGGCGAGCACCCAGTCGCGCAACGCCCGATGCTGACTTGGCGATTCGTCCGCGATCGTGCCCAGCAAGTCATGATTCAAAACAACCGCGTCGTAGATCTGATAGCTGCGCCAATCCAATGGCAATTCAGTTCGCGACACCGAATCGCCAGACACGGGTAAAACCGCATTATTTCGCGACCTGTTGTGAAGCTGGGTATTTTGGTAGCTAACCCACTGATTGACGATTTGCAGCCGTGCGTCAGCCCTATCGTCCTGCGAGACAAGCAACCAATTCAAGTAGTACTCGTCGTTAATAAACTGCATCTGCACACGACGAGTAGTTCGAAGCAGTGTGCCAATCCCGGCGGAATATTCTTCCCGCTCGCTCCCTTCGACATAGGTTTTCAACTCATATCCATTTCCAACCGACCATTTCGGTAACATACGAGTTACGGTTAGATCTTGTTGGCCTTGTGAAACCTTGACCGGGATGTCAATCACCATTCCGTTCTGCGGCGGCGAATGACCGCTTTCGACCGGAACGAGTCGAAACAACAGATTCTGGTCGGCTGCAAACGTGCTGGTCGACTTGACCGAGATCCGTACAGGAAAGTACCCCGCGGATTCTTTGGCGGTCCATTGCCATGTCACCGTAAATCCCTTGGTGTCCGCCGGATCAACCGGCAGCGATATCGCCTGCTGCCGACTGCCTAACAGACGCCCGTCATCGCCATAGATGCGGTTGGGCAATGCCGCGAACGTCAGCAACGCGACAACCATGATCGCCAGCAGGAACGTGTGCCCGTCAATCACGCAGCATCGACCGACGTGAAATTGATGCATTCGGCCATCCCCTCGCCAATGACTCATGATGACGGCTCGCGAGGTGGCAAGATCTGCGGCGGCAGTTGTCCTTCGGCAAACGGATTGTGCGAATGGACATCCGGATCACGCGGCGGGAACAACAACAAGCAAATTCCACCGACACCCAGGAAAAAAACAAGTGGCCAATTGCTGATCGACGGAAGCGAGATGGTCGCGAATTCCGATAGGGCGGCAATTAGGGAGAGTCCGATCGCCGCGATCGCGGTTGGAATGCGAAACATTGCGGCAGACCAAGCAACCAAAAACAGAAACAGAAACACCGCAAACGCGCCCAACACGAACGCCGCCCCCGAAACCGCGGCGGACGCCAGTTGCCCACCGCTTCCGGCCACTCGCGCAATCGCCGCCAAGACAGCTGCCACGGTGGTCAATGCAAACATCATCCGAAACGAGATGCGCGGAAGCAGTCGACTTCGCACAAGGGGTTGGACCGATGGAGTCTTCACGGTGGCGGAGCGCAGTGCGGAGATCAAAAGAACGGATCGAAAGTGACAAGGTGTCAATCTTTCGGGACAAGGCGTCAAGTCGTCGTAAATCGACTTCAGCGGACGTCCTCCTATTCTAACGTCTCGGATGATTCACAAGCGGCTCATTGCAGCGACGACCACAAGTTTTTTCTAAGCACATGCTGGAATCTCGCGGTCAATGACTCAATGGCATAGCGACTCAGTATCACAGTGACTCGTCGGCATAGTGGTTCGGTGACTCAAGCGTTGAACCCAAATCGTGTTACGAACGTAACGAGCATCGACTCTCCACCAACCCACGGGTGCCAACCCGCGGAGATCGGCAATCAGCTTTCCAGCCGGGTTCCGCAGCGGTCGCAGTATTCGGCGTTGACGCGGTGGTGGGGTGCTTCACATCCCGGGCAAGGATGGATCTCCTCGGCCTCTGGTTTCAGCTTCGCCGTCAACTCGGCTGTCACAAAACCACTGGGAACGATGATCAAGCTGTAGCCGAGCAGAATCAGCACGGCGGAGATGACTTTGCCCAATGCCGTGGTCGGCGTAATGTCACCGTAGCCAACGGTGGTCATCGTGACGGTCGCCCAATACATCGATTGAGGAATCGACGTGAACTTGCTCCTGGGAGCCTCCGTCCCCGTCTCCATCGCGATGATCTCGGGAACGACGTGTTCGATGTAATACATCAGAGTACCACTGATCGTGATGGCCACCATCACGACAGCCAAGAACACGACGATTTTGTTGCGTGCTTTCCAGATCGCAGATGACAATTCATCCGCATCGTTCATCATCCGCCAAAGTTTCAGCACTCGGAAAACACGAAGCAACCGAATGCTGCGCAGCATCACAAAGGAGTGCACACTACTACTGACTGCAAATACCGCAATATAGGTTGGCAGGATACTTAGCAGATCAATGACTCCCCAAAAACTGAACGCGTAACGCATTGGATTGCGCACGCAGTAAAGTCGAAGCCCGTACTCGATCGTGAACAGAAATGTCAGAAACAGTTCTGCATACCAGAAGATCGGTCTGTATGTGGGACTGTCTCCATAACCGGGCACCGTCTCGAGCGAAACGATCGCGACGCTGACCAGGATGGCAATCAGCAAACCGATATCGAACCACCAGCCCGCCGGTGTTTCGGCACCAAAGATGATGTCGTAGATCGTGGCCCGTGCTGACGGTCCGTCGGGACGTTGCGACTGTCGTGGTCGTCTCTGAGACGGACTCTTTACAGCCTTGCTGTTTTCGGCATTCATGATTGCTAACTAAGTTCAGCCGAGGGCCGTGTCGCGCTATCCGTGCGAAATTCCTGTGTCAAGCTGTGTGTCGCGAGATAACGAATAGGTAGGCCAGGACCTGTCCTGGCAATCTGAGGCTCACGTCAGACCAGGTCCTGGCCGACTTGTCGAAACACCCGGGTTTTGACTGGGAGCTCCACGCCCGAATCAACGGATTCGCAGCAACGGTCATCGGCGACCGATTAACGTTTTTTGACGCTCGGTAGACGTGCCGTCGCGGGAAGCTCTGCACTTGCAGGTCGAATCACCGTGGATTCAGGGCGCCGCATCATCGAAATTTCTCCCGAAGGCGTGCTGGACCCTTGAGCGATCAAGGCAGCGTTCTCCTGGAGCGAATCAATCAATTCGGCTTTGATCGCGTCGGTTTCGGTAGAACCGGGTGAATACTGACGGCGTTTGATCGTCGTTGTCGTCAATCCGGATTGTCGCGTTTCGCCCGATACGATTGCATCTTGGTACTGGCGAAACTGCGGCGACAATTTACTCAGTTTATCACTGGGACTTTCGACCGGTTCGGCTCCAGGCAACATTACAATCGCGGGAA
Source organism: Pirellulaceae bacterium (assembly GCA_013002105.1). The sequence goes on from JABDKS010000496.1 coordinate 10,572, forward strand.
TGCCTTGAACAGCCCTTCCTTCGGCCGTCTTGAACGATGCCACCAGCGAGATTCGTTTTCGGTCACCGCCGATCGCGTCCCATGGGACCCAGATACTGTACGACGCGCCGAAATCAGACTTGCTGAAATGCCGCGTGAACTGCTCAGGCGTAAATTCGTATCGCTTGACACCGTCTTTCGGATTATCCGCCGCTTCGTCAAACGCATGAACGATCAACGTGCCTTCGACGGGAACCGGGCGCGACTTTTCGTCGTAAAAGAACAATCGACCACCGAAACCGCGGGTCGGAGTTCGACCGGTCTGGATCAGTGTGTCCGGCGTCCAAGTCGCAGCCATTTTGACTGGGTTGGGGTACGGCACGTTCGCGTCTTCATCTTCTTTGTCGGTGCCCCACGGCAATCGATCCGCCAGGCTGGCTGATTTCGAACGTGGTCGATCAGCTGACATACTTGCACAGCCAACGCTTCCCAACATCATCAACGACGCGGCGGCCGCGGCAAATTTTCTTCGTGAGACTCGCATCATCGGATCCATGAACGAGGAGAGATAGACGGTAACGTTAGTTCGGCCGACTTGCTGGCGGGAGCTTGCGAGTCGATCGAGGGTTCAGCGTTCTCGCTGGAGAGCATTCCTTGGGCACCGATCAAACCGGGCATCGATATTGGCTGCCTGGCTTCGACGCCTTGAGCGTTTGAATCCGATGCCGACGACTGATCGGCTTGAGCGTTCCACCAACCGGCAGGCTGCGCGGGGTTGCTACTGGCATTTTGGTTCGGAAACGATGTTTGCTGAACGCTGCCAGGCAAACCGCTGACTTGATCGCTGGGCGAAGCAACATTTTGCCGCTCCGTGCGAATCGAGTTCCCACTATCGTTGGCCTTGATCTCTTCGACCGACAATGTGATCGGCCCGGCGTTGGGCTGGGACGGATCAACTGAATTTTGACGCTCCGTGTTGTGGTTCGCCCCGCCGTGGTGATGCGGCGGCAACACGACCGGTGCCTGGTACTGAGGTTGGCTCGGCAGGCCTTGCGATTGAATGATCGCGCCATCGGCGTCAACTGGATGGTCGCTAATGATGACCTCGTTCTCGATGGTCGGCTGCAGGTCAGGATAGATGGTGTGGCCCACTGCTGGTCCCCACAATCCGTATCCACCGCTCAGTCCCACATCACCGTGAGCTTCGACGACATCGGCCAAACACCAGCTCATTCGCTGTGATTCGACTTCTTTGACATAGTCCAAGTCTTCTTCGCCGTTGACCACCATCGGTGTCATCACGATCAACAACTCGCTGCGGATTTCGGTTTCCGTGTCGTATTTAAACAGGTTACCCAGCAGCGGAATGTCGGCCATCACGGGAACGCGACGACTGATATTGCTTCGTGATTTCTGGATCAATCCGCCAAAGACAACTGTCTGGCCGCTGTAAGCGGTCAACACGGACTGCGCTGTTGTGTCGATGATGTCATCAATGAACACCGTGCCACCGGCGCCGGTTGGAACAAACGTTCCATTGGCGGGGTCTCGTGCAGAACGGGTTGCATTGACATTCATGGTGATCAGTCCGTCGGCACCCACACGCGGTGTGACCTGCAGGATCAACCCAACGCTGATGTCTTCGGTGACCACTTGCGTGCCCGCAACGCCGTTGTTGATGACGTCGGTCACTCGAGCGACTTGTCGACCAACGCGAATCAGTGCTTCGGTATTGTCCATGGTCATCACTTGCGGACGACTGAGCACTTGCAATCGATTTGCTTCGTGCAGCGTTCGCATCAGCAAACTGACGGACTCGCTAGCAGCGTTGAGCACAAAGCCACCGTATCCGATGGCCGGATTTGTCGTGCCCAACCCGAACGTTGACACACCGCCGGCCGCGATATTTCTCGGATTCACGTTATTGAAGTTGGCGGAACCGGAGTTATTGAAATTGTATCCGGTCTGTGTCGGCAATCCGGCAGCCGGAACGGTTCCGACGGCCAAATCACGATCGAAGACTAATGAGTCTTGAAGGCCCAGCTCACCGCCGATCTCAAACGTGTCGTCCAAACTGACTTCGGCCAACATGACTTTGATCAAAACCATGGGTCGTCGACGGTCCAGACGATCGATCAATCGACGGACATCTTCGTACAAGCGTGGCGAGACGCTCAGTAACAAGCTGTTACTGTTGACTTCCGGGACAACGATCAAGTCGCGATCGACCAGATCGTAAGGGCCCAAACCTTGCTGATACTGTGTGATCGCGGTTTGGCTACTTCGTCGCGAGGTCACATAGCTGGTGACGGCCTCGGCAATCAGCAGCGCATCGTTGTGACGCAACCAGATGACTTCCGTGATCCGTTCGGCGAACCCTTCGCTATCCAATCGCAGCAGAATGCTTTCGACGACTTCCAAATCGGCCGCCGAGCCGCTGACGATAATACTGTTAGTTCGCTGGTCGTTGCTGAATCGCAAAGGAATCAGGGTGCTGTCGGACGATGCTGTCGCAGGTGGCAAACCGGCCAGGTTCCCCGCACCGATTGTTGTACCGGCGGTGGCCGCTTCGTCGCCGAACAAGTTGGTCAACGCGGTGCTCAGTTGCAATGCGTCGCCGTTCTCGATCGTAAAGATTTTGACCAGCGAGTCGATCCCGGGTGCTTTATCCAACTGACGAATCAGTTCGGCGATCAACGGCATGCTTGCCGAAGGAGCACGGACGACCAGGGCGTTGGCGCCGGTATCGGCGGTGACCGTAGCACCGGACAAGATGCCCGAATCGATCACTTGGTTTCCGTCTCCACCGATCGCGACGATCGACAAGGACGTCGATGGCACGGTCACGTTGTCGTTACCACTGTCCGTCGCACCGGTGATGGCGTCTTGCAAGGTGGTAGCGAGTTCTTCGGCTGAGGCGTGGCTGAGCGAGAAAATTTTGATTTCGTTGGTCGCGGTGATGTCTTGGACATCCAAATCATTGATCAATCGGGTGACTTCGCCCATGTCACGTGGCGAAGCACTGACGATCAACGAATTGGTGCGGACATCAGCCAGGATGCGGACACGTGGTCCAAGCCCGGGACGAAGTCCTCCGTCGCCACCAGGTTGATCGCTAAAGAATCCTTGAATCGTCGCTTCGGCATCCGATGCGGCGGCGTTTTGCAAGCGGAAAACTCGCAATCGGCTGGAGGGTTCGATGGGCTGGTCAATTTTGCCAATCAACTCTTTCAACGAATCGATCGCTTCCTTGCGGCCGATCAGCAACAACGCGTTGGGACTGTCCAACGATGTGATACTGACGTCGCCTTGGCGTGCCGACAAAACGTCTTCGTATAACTGGTCTAACAAAGTCGCGACCGCATTTCCGTCAGCGTGATCCAGTTTGACAACTTCGATCTCGGGCTGCGTCAAAACGCTGGCGGCTTGAATCTCCTGGATGACTTTCTTGATACGATCCACATCACGCTTGGTACCGCGAATGATGATTTGTCCCAGTTCAGGCACAAATTGAATCTGTGCATCGCCAATCACACCCGTTCCGGCGTCGTCACCATCGGCCGGTGGCTCGCCCACGTCTTGTCCGGCATCGCTCTGCTGCTGAAACGCCGCAGTGCGGAACAGTGATTTGCGTTTGGGTGCTGGTTTGATCGGTGCAGCGACTGCATCAACCGGCAAATTTCGCAACAAACGAATCGCTCGTTGGATCGGCGCGGGTTCTGCGTCTTCCAATCGCATCAGTTCCATGACCGAATCGGGACGAGTCGGTTTTTGATCCAACGCTGATACCAATTTGTACCAGCCAGCCAGAATCGTATCGGGTGCTTCGATGGTGACGGTATTTTCGCGTCGATTGATCGTCACCGTCGTTCCGTGCAACGGCGCGGTGGTCAATTGGTAGGTCGCCGTCTGGCCGTTTCGACTGGTTGTGACCGGGGTCATCCCGCCGTCGGCCTTCTGTATCGATTGCTCGAACTCATGCCAGCCGATATTTGCCAGATTGATGTTCAACGGACCTTGCGTTTGACTCGCCGATGTTCGTACACCACCAGCACTGAGCAGTTGACGAACGTCATTGGCAATTTGCTGCTGTGTGTCAGCGGGAGCCATGACGACCAGATGGTGGTTTCGAGCGTCCGGTGAGATTCGCACACCGGGCATGTCGTGGTAGCGAAGACTCAGTGCGGTCGCTAGCGACTGCGCTTGGGCCGAAGGGACCGAGAGTTTTTGCAACTGTGTCGGTTCGGCACCAGCATGCATCGGCGTCTGAACGCCGTATGGACTGGCAGCCTGCTGACCAGCAGGAAGTTGGTTTTGGGCTGGTAGTTGCTGGCTGACGACGCATGAAACGCCAATCGACAGCAAGTAGGCAAGATAGGGGCGCACGGAACGTCACCTTTTCTGTGTCAACGAATTGCGGAAATCGAATGGGACTCCACGAGCGCTACACCCATTCAATCCGGTTCATCGTCGCTGGCTGCACAGTTGCTACAGTCAAAATGGGTGGAACATTGCGCACAATGGGTACAACCGGAACCTTCGTGGACGCCGCAGTAGCATTGGAAATAGCGTCATTGCATCGGCGGAGGGATTTTCTCCGACCGCTTTGAAACGATGTTTTCGCCCTTTCGAGAAAATCACGGTTTTTGTTAAAGCTGCATCCGAGCTACTTTTTCTCCCCACGGGGCCACGAATATGCGTCGAAGTTTTTTTGGAATCCTGGCTGTGATCTTGGCCACTGGGATATCCACGGGATGCCGCCAAACGACCGGTACCGTTCAGTCGGGACTCACACCGGTCAGTCCGCTCTCGTCCACCAATCAATTGGCACCCGTGCGTTCGGCATCAGCGATCGGACCCTTTGGCGGTTCCACGCGAGTTCCGCCACCACCAACGGGCGGCTACAGCGTTCCCAACAATTACATGGGCGGTGCGTCACCCTACGGACAAACATCCAACAATCAGATCAACAGCGGCGGGTTTGCCAGCAATGGCCAATCGGGCGGTTGGACGCAGAGCGGCGCCAACACATTCGCCAGCCCCGGCAATTCGTTCAACGCGAACGCGAATATTCAGAATCAGATGGCGATTGATAACATCGGTCAACCAATTGCTGCTAGCGGACAACGACCGCAGTCGGGCGGGATGCGTGTTATCGACATGACCGCCGCACCGGCACCACCGGGATACCGACCCAGCAACGTCAACAACCAAAACTCAATGGCCTACCAAGCCCCGGTACAGAACTTCGGTGGCAACAGCAACCAGTTCGCCAACAACCAGTTCGCCAATAACCAATATCCCGGTCCGTCCGGCGTGGCGACGACCAACTACAACCAAGGGTTCGGAGCCAATGGTGGCGTTGCACCAACAGGCTCGGTCCAGCAGAGCGGCGCGTATCGGCCGATCAATTCTGGCGACGCAGCAGGAGGAAATTTCAACAACTTTTCAACCCAACCCAATGTCGCGCAGGCATTCTCCGGATCGACTGGTGCATCAGCACCGAATCCGCCATCGACTGCTCCAATTGGCAGTGGTCTGAACCAACAAAACGACGGACTATCTTGGCGACGCCCCGATATGCAATGATTCGATTCCGGTTTTCGACCGCACAGAACATCATGTCGGATCGGGCCGGCTAAATCAGCTTGGTTTTGCCCGGGACGGCATGGCCGGGACTCTCCAGTTCGCCATCGATATCGAAGTCCTTGGGAAATAGATCGAGTTCCGATTCGTTGGTCACAAAATCCCAAGTGACATCTTGCCCGGTGTAGGCAGCCATACGCCCCATCACTGCCGTCAGCGAACTGTCGGCGGTTTGCTTCAATTCCACGATGGGTTTGTCGGTCAGGATCGCATCGACCAGATCTTTGTGCTCTTGTTTGTAGGCCGACCCAATGTCGCCCTTCATCGACCACAACTCATTGCCATCGCGATCGGCAATATTGGCGCCGCGGTTGCCACCATAGATCGTACAGATGCCCTTGCTGCCATAGATCACATTGCTGTTGTCACTCTTTGTGTTGGGTATCTGACGGCACATAAAGGAACAAACACGGTTGCCCGGATAGACAAAATCGACTTCGATATTGTCCCACATTTCGCTATCGTCCGGCCGCGTGAATCGTCCACCGGATCCGTAAGCTGATTCCGGCGGGCCACCCATGACCCAATTCATCGTGTCGACATTGTGCACGGCCTGTTCGGCGATCTGATCTCCGGAGAGCCAAATGAAGTGCATCCAGTTGTAGATTTGATACTCCGTATCACTCATGTCTTCCTTGCGAGGCCGATACCAGATTGAATTGCTGCAATATCGCATCGTCGAACTGATCACATCACCGATTTCGCCATCGTGAATTCGTTTAATCGCTTCGCGATAATTCAATTGGCGGCGATATTGCGTTCCGGTCACGATCGACGTGCCGTTAGATTCCGCCTTCGCATGCGCCCAGAGGCAAGTCTTGTAGCCAGCCGGATCAACGCAAGTCGGTTTTTCGGCAAAAACATGCTTGCCGGCGTCGACCGCTTCGGCGACGTATTGCGGACGAAAACCAGGCGGTGTCGCGAACAACACCAAGTCGATGCTGGGATCATCCAAGATTCGTTTGTAACCATCGATCCCACCGTACAACTTGCTGTCGTCGATCGACACTTTGTCACCATATTTGGTGATGGCTTTGCGAAGATTGCCCGGTTTGTCTTCGTTCCAGTCGGCAATAGCGGTGACGCGGATCTTGTCATTGATTGTCAGCGTGTCGTTGATGGCACCGCCTCCGCGACCGCCCGCGCCGACCAAACCGATTCGCACATAGTCCTTGGAACTCTCCACCGGTTCTGCACCGCGGACTGCACGACTGGTTCCCAAACCCGTTGCAACACCCGCTGACAAAGCGGTCGACGACTTAATAAAACCTCGTCGTGTTTGACTTGACTTGTCCGATGGCCGATGCTGGTTTGCGTCGTCGGAATTTTGCTCATTGGATACAGAATCGTTTAGCATAGTTGCTTCCTTTTTCGTCGCCATGGAGTCAGACACGTGCTGGGGTGGTCCCACGACACTTACATCGCATGTGCGAAAGGCGTGAGGGACAGCGCGAGGATTACGGGGCGAGAATAAGCTGTTGGGAAGGATGTCGGGTGGGGTCGGAGACGCGTGCGGGACGACCTGTCGTCCGATCGCGTGCATACATGTTAGTGCAAAACAAGAGCGAGTGAATCATGTCGGATCAAAACTCACTGCAAATCGCAAAATGTAGCTCAACCGATTCGCGGCATGTCATTGCCGTCTGTGCGGCATTGGCAATGTTGACCGGGTTACTGCAAATCGATTGCCAAGCCGTTGCGCAATCGACCAAGCAGCCACCCCAACAGGTGGATAAGCCCAATTACATCGTGGTATTTTGCGACAACCTGGGCTACGGTGACATTGAACCCTTTGGTTCGACCATCCATCGCACGCCGCGTCTGAATCAGATGGCTCGCGAGGGCCGCAAATTCACACACTTCTGCGTGACCGCCGGTGTCTGCACGCCGTCACGAAGCAGTTTGATCACGGGATGTTATTCCCAACGTGTCGGAATGCACGACAATCCCCGCGACGGTCAAGTCCTGCGGCCCATCTCGCCCTACGGTTTGCATCCCGACGAAATCACGATCGCGGAAGTCCTGAAACAGGCGGGCTATGCGACGGGGATGGTCGGCAAATGGCATCTTGGCGACCAAAGCGAGTTCTTACCGACACGACAAGGATTCGATTGGTTCTTTGGGGTTCCCTACAGCGACGACATGACTGCGGCGGTTGGACAACGATTGGGCGAACGATTCCAAGGTACCCGGTGGCCACC